>NZ_JBSSAG010000050.1:0-17700 GCF_054058395.1 Thermostichus sp. OS-CIW-26
CGGGCCTGTTTTGTTCTCTGGTAGGGCAGAGCAGGCTCAGGGCTACTGAAAGCCCGCTCCGTACCGCTTAGCGGTCGGAGTCGGGTAGTTTACGGAGCGTTGCCGAGAGTCGCCGATGGACTTTGAGAACGCCGGGATCCGGTCAAGTTTGCCTTTCGCAGGGCATCCTGCAGCATCCGCTCCACCAACTCGGTGAATGTCCACCCCAGAGCTGCCGCCGCATCGGGACAGAGGGAAGTGGGGGTCATGCCGGGCAGTGTATTCACCTCCAACACCCAAGGATTTTCCTCGGGATCCACCCGCAGATCCACCCGCGCCAAGCCTTCGCACCCCAACGCCTGGTAGGCCTTCAGACCTGCAGCCTCACAGCGGGCCAACCCTGCCGGGCTGAGGGAACAGGGGATCAAATGCCGCGAGCCACCGGGTGCGTACTTGGCTTCGTAGTCGTAGAAGTCGCCTTGGGCGGGGATGATCTCAATGGCCGGAAGAACTTGGCCGGACAAGATCGAGAGGGTGATCTCCTTTCCGGGAACATAGCGCTCCAGAAAAATCCGCGACGAGACTGAGCGGGCCAACTCCAGCCCCTGAGCAAATGACCTCTCATCCCGGACAATGCTGATGCCCACCGTCGAGCCGTTGTTGCTGGGCTTAATCACCAGTGGGGATCCCAACTCTGCCGCACAGTCGGCCCAAGCGAGGGGGTTTTGGTCATCCCAAACCCGCCAATCGGGGGTAGGGATCCCCGCGGCGCGAAAGATCTGCTTGGAGACCAGCTTATCCATGGCCAGAGCACTGGCCAGCGGCCCGGATCCCTGGTAGGGCAGGCCCAGCCAGTCCAGCATTCCCTGTACCACCCCATCCTCGCCACCAGGGCCATGCAAGGCAATCCAAACGAAGTCGCAGCCGGCTTGCCGTTCCTGCCAAAGGCGCAGAGGCAGATCCTCATCTGGGTCGATTACCTTGACCCGATGGCCCAGGTCCTCCAAAGCCCGTTTGCAGGCTTTACCCGTTACCCAAGAGACTTGACGTTCTGCCGAACGCCCCCCCGCCAAGACAACAATGTTCATGGCCTAACCCCAAAGCACTCCCCACCCTCAACAACCGGCACCAAGATACCAGCATACCTTCACCCTACCCTACGAAGGGGGCCGTCGGCGGCGCAAGAACTCGGGAATATCTAAGCCTCCAGACATCGGCGGCTCAGGCTCCGGAGGCTGTCGAGGCGGCAGCCCAGAGCCCGTGGGAGTGGGCTTAGGAACCCCCGACTTGTTGGAGGCAGAAACTTTGGTTGCAGCAGGGATGGTGGCTGGACGGGCTTTCTCTTGGAAACCGGTGGCGATGACCGTGATGCGCACTTCCCCCTGCATGCGCTCGTCTTGGACGGTGCCGAAGATGATGTTGGCCTCGGGATCCACTGCCTCGGCGATGATCTCGGCAGCCACCGTGACCTCATGCAAGGACAAATCCGGCCCACCGGTAATGTTGAAGAGGACACCTTTAGCCCCTTCGATGGAGGTTTCCAAAAGCGGCGAAGATACAGCGGTAATGGCGGCTTCGCGGGCGCGGGACTTGCCGGATCCCATGCCAATTCCCATCAAGGCAGAGCCGGCATCGGCCATCACGCTGCGCACATCGGCAAAATCCACATTGATCATGCCGGGAATGAGAATGATATCCGAGATGCCCTGCACCCCCTGCCGCAGCACATCATCAGCAACGCGAAAAGCCTCTTGGACAGGGGTTTGCTCGGAGATCACCGAAAGCAACTTGTCATTGGGAATTACAATCAGGGTATCAACTGCCTCCCGCAGCGCTTGGATCCCTTCCTCGGCCTGCTTGCTGCGGCGTTTGCCCTCAAAGGAAAAAGGCCGTGTCACCACTCCCACCGTCAGGGCACCACTGGCTTTGGCAATTTGGGCGATGACGGGTGCTCCACCCGTGCCCGTGCCTCCCCCCATGCCGGCGGCAATGAAGACCAGATCTGCCCCTTTGATGGCTGCCGATATTTCTTCGCTGGATTCCTCTGCAGCTTTCTGGCCAATGGCCGGGTTACCACCTGCACCCAAGCCTCGAGTCAGCTTCTGCCCAATTTGCAAGCGGTTCACTGCCGAGGACTGGGCAAGGGCCTGCGCATCGGTGTTGACGCTCCAAAACTCGACGCCCACAAGGTTGCTGGCCGCCATCCGACTGACCGCGTTGCCACCCCCACCCCCCACGCCTACTACCTTAATCTTTGCGTTTGCGGTCTTGCTCGGCATGAAGTCCTCTGGACAATCCGCCGCTCTGGTCTGAGATCCGTTCCTCTCATACTCGGCATGAGAGCCTTCTCCCCTGTGGCGCTCATTCCAATGGGAAGGCGCAGACTGGGGTGAACCCAACCCTTGCCCAGGATTGGGAGGATGGATGTCTGACCAATTGGATGGCATGTCAGCTCTCACAATAACTTAAATTCTGGCAAATATCGAATATGCTAGCTGATTTAATATAGAGCAACTCCCTCCAGATGCCAACGCTGCCGACGTTTGTGAATCTTCCCGCTGAATACGGCCCTCCTAAAGACGCCTGTCGGCAGAATCTCAGGTAGCCTTTCTTGCCTAGAGGCATTTCTCTCTGAACTTGTCTCGAAGCTTTTGTGTGTAAGAATAGGTGTTCTCGAATACTTAGACCCTTGCAGGGGAAGAAGGGTCCAAAGGGAGGTTTCGGTACAAGAATCTGGCCCTAGTCAAGGCCCAGTTAAGGCGAAGAGTCCCCTATCCAGCCAAAGGCTGATAGAGCGCCACTTTGTAGAACTGAGGCTTTGGCATCCTGTAGAGATTCAGGGATCCGGACTTGCATTCAGACCAGCTCTAGGTGGATCTCCGCTTTTAGCCGTTGGGGGAGGGAAATTTTGAATACATCTCCCTGATTCATTTCGTGGGCATCTTCCATGCTGGCCAGGGCTTCCACCACTTCTTCGGAGTTGGCGGTTAGCACCACAACGGGGCGCTCGCAGGCAATGGGGAAATCGTGCCACGTGCCGAGGTGCAGCAGCAGCCCATGCCCGGCAGGGAATCGCAGGGCTTGTACTTTGTCGAGATCGGGAGCTTCTTGGGGATGGTTGGGAGGAGCCATCACCATGATGAACGGCTCTTGCCCCAGGCCGACAAACAACTGGGTCATACGCATGTGGCGCTCCAGCCAGAGCACAGGTGGATATCCGGGCAGGATCTTAGCCGTACGGATAACGGCTCTGCCGGTGTATTGAAAGTCGATGTTCTGTCCTTCCAGGACACGCCCCTGATAAAAGGGGATCCCCAGGCCAGGATTGGTCACATCGTCCCCCAAAAGTTGGCCGAAGGGTTGCACATTTTCTGGGGTGGCATCTACAATCGGCACCCGGACAACGGTGGTGGCAGTTGCAGTCGTGCTCATGGTTTGCATCCTCGCTCTTGATTGGACTGGGGTCAATTGGATTGGAGTCAGGCTTTCTATCTTAATTAATTGTCATTAATTGTCTTATTGAGATTAATTGTCTTATTGAGAGCAATAGGTAAAGAAACGGTTTTCCCGGTAACGGTCTATACATCTTTGATTCTTATTTATTCTTAACTTTTAATTCTTAACTTTGTTCTTCTCGAGGGCTTTGCGGATTAAACCACCGCTCGATGATGTGGCAAATCTGCCGGGCGGCGGTGCCATCGCCAAAGGGGTTTTGGGCTTGGGCCATGCGGGCATAAGCTTGCGGGTCTGTGAGCAATTCTCGGGCTGCCTTCAGGATCCCTTCGGGATGGGTGCCCACCAAGCGGGCGGTGCCGGCGGCAATCGCTTCAGGACGTTCGGTGGTCTGCCGCAGCACCAGCACCGGTTTGCCCAGGGCAGGGGCCTCTTCTTGAATGCCGCCGGAGTCGCTGAGGATGAGGGTACAGCGCTGCATGGCGCTTACCCAGAGGGGATAGTCCAGAGGCTCAGTGAGAAAAGCCCGCTCATGGGATCCCAACAGGGCTTGCAGGGGATCCCGCACCAAGGGGTTGGGATGGAGGGGCAAGAGAAGGGCAGTATCGGGAAACTCGGCCAAAATCTGCAGCAGAGCCTTGCCGATGGCAGTTAAGGGATCCCCCCAATTTTCCCGCCGGTGCACGGTAACCAACAGGACACGGTAGCGCTGCCAGTCCAGGCCGGGAATGGGGCAGGGGATCCCTTGGGAGGCCACCTGCAGTAGGGCGTCGATGACGGTGTTGCCGGTGCAATGGATGGATCCCACCACGTGGCTTCGCTTCAGGTTGTCAACGGCTTGGGGGGTAGGGGCAAAGTGCAGGCTGGCCAACTGAGAGATCAGGCGGCGATTGGCCTCTTCGGGGAAAGGATTGTAGAGATCATCGGTGCGCAGTCCGGCTTCCACATGCCCAACCGGGATGCGGTGGTAGAAAGCTGCCAAGGCAGCCGCAAAGGCGGTGGTGGTATCTCCCTGCACCAAAACCAGTTGAGGATGTTGCTCTTGAAAGTAGAGTTCCAGGCCCCGCAAGGTGGCTTCGGTAATGTCTGTCAAGCTTTGGCGGGGGCGCATGATCGCCAGATCCCGATCCGCTTGCAGACCGAATAGCCGCATCACCTGATCCACCATTTCCCGGTGTTGTCCGGTCAAGATCAGCTCGGTGCGCAGATGGGGACTGGCACGCAGAGCTTGGATCACCGGGGCCAGCTTAATGGCTTCGGGCCGTGTGCCCAAGATCACGGCAACGAGGGGAAGAGAGGCCATAAGCTCAAGGACATCGGCACCTGTAGGAGATGGGAAGCGCAGCTCATTGAAGCAAGGCCACCAACAAACCACTAACAAAAACCACTAACAAAACAGAGGCGGCGAAGGGCGTGGGTTGCTCAAGGTCGCAAGCCACCGGGGTGTGGACTCTGCTGAGTCAGGCTGAGGGCAATGTCGAGACGAGAGGAACCACAAGGGGGCTATTGCTGCTCACCCCGATCTTACCCCTCCAGCTGCCCCACCAATTTTTCACCGGATGAGCTGGAGAAAAAGGGTTGACGGGATCCCACTCCTGCAACTAGCCTAAAGGGGGCTGAAGAGATCCTCTTCTGGCTGTCCGGGTTGTTTCGGTTAACCTTTTTGGAGGAAAACGTTCAACAGCATGGACGCTTCCGGTAGTTGTAGCGCCAGCCACCAGTGGATGGTCTTCGAGGAGCACGTTCTTGAAGATTGGGCTCTCACTGGTGTCTTCCTTTTCCCCGCTGACAGCTTCTGTCGTCGCTTGAGAGGATCCCGTTTCGCCAACGCGAAGGGGTGGGAGAGTTTTCCCGGCTAGCTTTTGACTTGGGTGGCTCTCTCAGTCGGCGACGAACAGATGAGCTGAGCAGAGCCTTACCTGAGCAATGGGTTTGTGCAGCCCTGTTCAGAAAAGGGGAGATCAGGAGTAATTCCGAGGGGATTCCCCTTGACTTTCCCGTTGCGGGTTTTGAGGTTTCCGCAGGCCTGGGGATCCCTTGGAGTCCCTCTTATCGGCTTGGGCGCTTGCGATCCAAGCTGGGCTTGGAGGCCTGGCGCTAGACCTACGGCTTGCTGCGCGGCCATCCAAGGGTTTCAGGGCTTCCCTGTGAGCCTCGGAGCACCGGTTGGCTGTTGACCTCCTGGTTCTCTTCATCCCGGCTGACCCCAACGTTCGGAGGTTTATCATGCGGCACAACGTTCTTCGCGATCTCCTAACCCCTGCTTCCTTGGAAGCCGCCAAGCGAGAGGCCAACCGCGCTCCCATTGCCGAGCTGGTGCAGCAGTTGATGGAGATTTCACCTCGGCAGCGGGTACTGGCTTTTCGCTTGCTGGAAAAAGACAGAGCCATTGCAGTGTTTGAGTATCTGCGGCCCGAAGAGCAGGCCGATCTCATTCGCAGCATGGAAAGCCCAGAAGTGATCCAGCTCATAGAAGCTCTGCCACCTGATGAGCGGGTACGTCTGTTTGAGGAGTTGCCGGCCAAAGTAACCAAGCGCCTCATTGCCAACCTCAGCCCAGAAGCTCGGGAAGCAGTGAATATCTTGCTGGGTTATCCAGAGCGCAGTGCCGGTCGGCTGATGAACCTGCGCTACTTGTCGGTACGGGATACCATCACCGTCGGGGCTGCTCTGGCCAGCGTGCGGGACTCTCAACTGGGAGACGATGAGCTGGATGTGATTTTTGTGGTGGACGATCAGCGGTTCTACAAAGGTTTGGTTCGCACCGTGCGCCTCGTGAAAGCAGATCCGGATTTGCCCATTCGGGAGCTGATTGAGGGATCGGATATTTTTGCTCGGGTTACCGACCGGGATCTCCAGGCAGCCCGTTTGCTCAAAGATTCCGGCTTGCCGGCCATTCCGGTGGTGGATACGGAAGGGCGCTTGGTGGGAGATATCACCTTTGAAGATGTCATCAACTTGGTGGAAGAAGAAGCCACCGACGCCGCTCTGGCCCAAGCAGGGGTGGGCAACTTGCTCAGCCGAGACAAGGTTTGGAGCGAGCGCCTGGTTAAAGGCTCCCGTTGGTATGCCGTCCGCCTGCGCATCACGTTTTTAATCATCACCTTGATTGGCGGCATGGTGGTGGGGGGAGTGATCCAAACCTTTGAGGAAGTGTTGGAGGCGGTGACGGCAGCGGCTATTTTCATCCCCTTGGTCATGGATATGGGCGGTAATGTCGGCACCCAATCTACGACCATCTTTGCCCGTGGCTTGGCTTGGGGCCACATCAACGTGCGGCAGTTTCTCCCCTATTTGCTGCGGGAAGCCAGCATCGGCGCCATTATTGGCGGGATCCTAGGAGTTGCGGCTGGGGTGATTGCCTACTTCTGGCAGGGGGCACCCAATGGGATCCCACAATTGGGTCTAGCGGTGGGCTTGGCTCTGGCCATTGTCCTCACTTTGGGGGCTATCTTGGGCGCCATTTTGCCCTGGGTGATGTTAAAGCTGGGCTTTGACCACGCTCCGGGAGCGGATCCTTTTATCACCACCATTAAAGACTTCACCGGCCTCTGGGTGTATTTCACCCTGGTGGCTTGGCTAGTCGGGGTTGAAGTGGAGCTCTAGGGCTGCGCCGGCGCTGGATCCAGGGGGCACCTCACCGGCAAAGCGCGTTCCAGGAACGAATAATCCAGCCCTTCTTGAGAAATCAGCCTTTCAGAGTCTCGCCACAAGGCCATCGCGACGGCGGCGCAGAGCACTTTTACGAGGTGTCCTTTGACCAACGAAGGGTTACAGCAAACATTTAGGAGGTGTGCCATGACCTTGAAAGTTCTATCTCCCTTGGCTGCTGCTCAATTTCGGTCACGGCTGCAGCAGTATGCCTATCGGGTGGGCATAACCTGTGCTTTAGAAACAGGTGGTAAGCTGGCCCCAGAATCCGCCTTTGCTCAACTGGAAGCCCTCTGGCAAACCTTGCAACAGGAAGCCACTGCCCTTGGGATCCCAGATGAGGATGGCTAAACTTTATCCTTTCACGAGAACCGGAGCATGACCTGGATTGACTTCACCTTGCGTTTGGCCGTTGCCTTTGTCCTGGGATCCGTGATCGGGCTGGAGCGACAGTGGCGGCAGCGTATGGCCGGCTTACGCACCAACACCTTGGTGGCCACGGGTGCAGCTTTGTTTGTCATGCTCTCGGTTCTCACCCCTGATGAAAGCAGCCCGACCCGTATTGCGGCCCAAGTGGTATCGGGGATTGGCTTTTTGGCCGGTGGCGTGATCCTCAAGGAAGGAGCCAGCGTCCGTGGCCTGAACACCGCCGCCACCATCTGGTGTGCAGCCGCGGTGGGAGCCTTTGCCGGATCGGGGTACATTCCCCAAGCTGCCATTGGGGCCGCAGCTGTGTTGATCTCCAACGTTGTGCTGCGTCCACTAGGCTACCGCATCAACCAGCAGCCTTTGAAAGGCACAGAACTGGAACTGGTCTATGAGTGTTCGTTCATCTGCAAAAGCCAAGCAGAGGCCCACATCCGCGCCTTGCTCTTGCAAGGCATAGCTCCCACCCATCTCAAACTGCGTGCCCTCTACAGCGAAGACCTGGAGGACAAGCCTGATCTGGTCAAAGTCGAAGCAGAGCTGGTCACCCAAACCCGCGATGACCAGGCCCTAGAACTTGTCGTCAGCCGCCTCAGCCTAGAGCCAGGCGTGATCACTGCCCGATGGCGGATCATCGAACAGGAATTTGGGTAAACTACCCGACTCCGACCGCTAAGCGGTACGGAGCGGGCTTTCAGTAGCCCTGAGCCTGCTCTGCCCTACCAGAGAACAAAACAGGCCCGAACCTCTAGGCTGGTTTACAGCAGCCCCCAAAAGCGCAATCACATTCGCACCATTCAAATCCGCATCCCCTTCCCATCCACAGTGCCCACACTTGAACGACTTGCCACTGCGGTAGGATTGCGCAGGATCGGGATGAATGTGCAAACACCGGTGGCAGGTCTGCGACGTGTAGGCAGGCGGAACAAGAATCAGAGCAACCCCCGCACGCAGAGCCTTGTACTCCAAAAATTGACGGAGTTGATAAAACGCCCAACTATTTGCCCGCCTACGCTCTGTCTTGCTGCGTGGCTGTTGATTGACCCTTTCCCGAATCCCTGTCAAGTCTTCCAGAGCAAGAGCGCTATTTGTCGCCTTTGCCCTAGAGACAATAGCTTTGGAGATGCGATGATTGACCCACGCCTGAAAGCGTCTTTCCTTGCCAGACAGCCGTTGCAACAGTTCTCTGCATCTGCGCCGCGAACTGCGGGTGCCCTTACTGGCTTTGCGTTGGAGTGCCGCCCTCAGCTTGGAGTAGTGGTCTCGGATTCGGTTCAACTGCTGTCCATTCCAGTTGTCCCCCTCTGACGTATGGGCGATATCCGTCCTGCCCAAGTCCACCCCGATCACCCTGTCCGTATCTTGTTGCTTGGGCGGGTTTTTCTCTACGCAAATCTGGATGGAGTAGGAGCCGTCCTTCCGCTGGACTAGGGTGGCAGATTTGGGGTTGGAACCAGCCAGCATCCCACGCTGGTAGTTGCCAATGGCTAGTTCAAAGCGCTCTCGCCCCTCCACCGTGGTCAGCGACACCGTCCAGTCTTTCTCGCGAAATGAGAAGATACGTGCATCGTAGGTAACGAACCTACGCTTGAACTCTTTAACCGGACGGTTGCGCTGTCTCGCCACTTTGCGAGCGCCCGCCACCCGTCTGCACACCTGTTGAGCCAAGTTACTGGACAGGCCGAACCGGGCTCGAATCTCGTAGTAGCAAAGGGATTGCAGTTTGACCGCGTTGACGATCTTCTCCGGCGTGTTCTGGTTGACCCAGTTCAATGCCTGCACAAAGACATCCATCGTCGCGTCCAATTTGGCGGCTTGTGACGGGAACGCCTTGAGCTTACAGGATATGGTCAGGACTTGGCTCATAAGTTCATTGTACTTCATCAAAGCGCATTCCTCCCGGCACTGACCCTACGGGTACAGTGCGGGGCTCCTGCGATTTCTAGCTGATCCCGGATCCCAGCAGCTCCCAACCGGTCAGCAACGCAAACACCAGAAATAAGCCGCCCCCCACCCAATGCACGGCGCGTTCAGAGATGTGAGCTGCTAAAAAACGACCTCCCACCACCGCCAGCCCCACCATCAGACCATGACCCAGGGTTGCCCCCGCCCAGACACTGAATCCCGGATGGGTGGCGGCTAGGGAAACGGTAGCAATCTGGGTTTTATCCCCGAACTCGGCTAGGGCGATCAAACTAAAGGCTTCCCAGACGATGGCCCTAACCCCCCCGCGGCCAACTCCTTTTGCTTCTGCCTGCATCACTTGTCTGAGGGCTTCCTCTTCTTCTGGTAATGCCTGTTGAGGTGGCATTCTGCACGCTTGCCAGAGCATTCTCAAGCCAAAAACGGCGAAAACCCCAGCCGATAGCACCCGCACGCCCAAGGGTGGCAGTAGCTTAAAAAGCACTTGCCCGGTTCCTACCGCTAGCAGGTTCATCATCGCTAAAGCCAGCCATGTCCCCAGAAAAACCCAGCGGCGTGGGTGGCGCATCGCCAAAATCAAGGGGGTAAAAAAGGTTTTGTCCCCAAATTCCGCTACCGTCACCAGCAGCAAACTCGATAAAAAACCGGCCCACATTTTCTAGCCTCCAACCTCTCTTGTGTGTGGAATCGGTTCACACCTAGAGGTGAAGGCTGGGAAAGTCAGACGGACTCACCAAGCTCACCTCTGCGTGAACTCAGCGAAAGTCTCGTCACCAAAGCAGCCTGCCGGGCTTGCTTTGTCTCTTGCACCGGGCTGTTTTTAGCCAGTATGTCGATGCAGAGGGCGGTAAGCCGCCTGACTACTCCCTTTCCGTCTGAATGGTAGCATGCTGAGCTCCCAGTGGGAGTCATTCATTCAAGCATTCAAGAAAAGCTCTCCAATGGGATCCCCCAAGACTTGCTGTGCCTTGGCCGATATCAGTGCCGCGCATCGCTTACCAGAGGATTGTGAAGGAGCGGCAGGCTATTATGATCACGGTTGAGGAGAAAATCAGGGGAAAACCACGTGGATGCAAAGTTAGTCTTGGTGGGGGTTGCTCTTGTCCTCTCTCTGGCAAGTTTCTACTTCGGCACCCGCAACGGCTTTTACGACACCGACAAGTATCACGGCAATGGCTCTGCTCATTAGAGCCGGGCGCTGGTGATTTTTTTATGGATCCCTTGCCCAGAAGGGCTTCCCTCCAGAATACAGGCAACGTCGGCGAGGGCTGGGTGCGGCAATATCTCTGTCAGCAGGGCTGGCAGATCCTGGCCCAGCGGTGGCGCTGCCCTTGGGGCGAGCTGGATCTGGTTGCCCACAAAGCTGATGTGCTGATTTTCGTAGAGGTGAAAACCCGTAGCCCCGGTAGCTGGGATCGAGGCGGGCTTTTGGCGGTTGGGATCCCCAAGCAGCGACGCTTGATCCGGGCTGCCCAGGCCTTCTTGAGCCAGCATCCCCACCTCTCCGAGTTGTCCTGCCGTTTTGATGTTGCGCTGATAGAACGTCGGGCCTCTGGGGAAGGGGTGAGCTATGCTTTGGTTGACTACCTGCCAGCGGCTTTTGAGATTTGTTGAAGCAAACTTATCTCACCTGTCAATGCCATCTGCACCAGTACAATTTTCATTTTGCTGCTATTGCCAAACGCTCAGTTTGTCTTTTTGGCTCTGACCAACGCTGCCATCATCCAACAATTTCGGCAACTGCCAAATAAGCTCCAAAGTGCGAGATGGCATCGATGCTTCTTGAAATGCTTAACCCAAAGATTTCCGGTTTTTAACTGATTTTTAACTGTCTCTTGAGTTGCATTTCCGTTGATCAGCATCGCTGTGCCGAGCCGATCTTAACAGCTCTACGATGCAGATCTCAGACAGGATAGGCAAGATTTGCATCGAGACTGTCAGTAGAAAGAATCTTTACAGACAAAATATTGTTTATCCTGAGAAGAGGGGTTTGTGTTTTTGAGGATTGGGCCTATGTATGCGGAGCAACCCAAGGGGGGATCCTCCAGCAGCTGGAAGCGCCGTCAGTTGAAGCTGGCCAACGTCGCTGCTGGGTTTGCCTCGGCAGTACAGCCGATCTTTGCCCAAACCATCATCACCGATAGCGAAGGATTGGAAGCCGGCCCCGTCACCATTCCCACCCCAGATGGCGAGATCCCTGGCTATCGTGCCAAGCCGACCGGCTCTGGCCCTTTTCCACTGGTTTTGGTGGTGCAAGAGATCTTTGGTGTACACGAGCACATTCAAGACATTTGTCGCCGCTTGGGGAAGTTGGGCTATGTGGCAGTGGCTCCCGAGCTGTTTTTCCGGCAGGGGGATGTTTCTCAGCTGCAGAGCCTTGAGGAGATTCGCGCCATCGTCTCCCAGGTGCCCGATGCTCAGGTGATGTCGGATTTGGATGCGGCGGTGGATTGGGCAATTGGCAACTCAGGTGCGGATCCAGAGCGGGTGGGCATTACTGGCTTTTGCTGGGGTGGTCGAATCACTTGGTTGTACGCGGCTCACCGACCCGGCTTGAAGGCGGGTGTTGCCTGGTACGGTCGTTTGGTGGGAGAGTCCACACTCTTAACCCCAAGGCATCCGCTGGATGTGGCAGCCAGCCTGAAGGCACCTGTGTTGGGTTTGTATGGTGGTGCAGATACCAGCATTCCCTTGGAAACGGTGGAGCACATGAAGTCAGCTCTGGAAGCTTGCGGAGATCCATCGCAGTTGATCATCTACCCGGATGCTCCCCACGCCTTTTTTGCCGATTATCGCCCCACCTATCGCCCAGAAGCGGCTGGTGACGCTTGGGAACGGTTGCAGGCTTGGTTTCGAGAACACGGCTTGGCCCAGGGATCCCGGTCTCAATGATGGGATCTCATCTGTTCCCGTCGGCAGGACGGAGTCTTTTTTTGACTGCGCCGAAGGCAGAGCTTGGGGCAAGCTGGTATATTCCTAGCCATCTCAGGGAAACAGCATGAAAGCGCATGAGTTCTGGGCTCGTACCGACAGCCAAGGTCAACTGATTTTGCCCATGCGGGCGCAGGAGCAATTGCCCAAAGATCGAGTTGTGCGGGTGCTGGTGTTGGTAGATGAGCAGGAGCTGGCTCCGGCGGATCCTTCACAGGAGCAGTTGCCTACTGCCTCGCCAGATGAGGAGCATCTTTGGTATGGAGCTCCCACCGTTCCCTACGATGGCATTTAGCGCATGGGATCTTGGCCGGACAGCCGCCAGCGGTTTAGGCGCGAGAGGGTATCTGCATCCAAGTAGGCATCAATGCCCCGCTTGCTCGATAGCCGTTTTGGTTGGACGCGCCGGATCTGCTGCTGGGCCTGCTGCACTTCATCCCACAGTTGTTCTGCCGAGACCCATTCGGCGTTGTAGCCGCCAATCACCAATTGCTGGACACGATCGGAGGTAGCCACCCTTACCCGACACCCATCCCTCTGCAACTGGGCACACAGCCGTTCAATACAACTGTCGGCGGTCTCGCCATAGGAGGTATACAGGATCTCGATACCCGAAGGGGAGCGCTCTTGCCGGGCTGGAGTGGGTTGGGCGTAGGCATCGTACACCACGGTCGCCTGGTAGCCCCGGAAGGCCACATAGTTGGCCAAAGATTCCACCAAGCGCAGACGGGCCAATTCCATCAGGGAGCGACGCGCTAACTGGCTCAGGGTGGGCCAAGCTCCGATGATGTTGTAGCCATCAACCAAGAGGAAGGTGGGAGAGGAGGCTTGCATGGATGGCGGTGGATCCCTTGTCCGGGATCACACTTCTTAATCTTAATCTTTATCTTATTTTTAATCTTAGTACCCAGCCTTAAAGGTTACCCCACTACTCCGAATGCTCCGATACTTTCCCGGTTGTGAGCAGATCACGGTCTGCGCTGAATCCAATAGGTGGTGAACAGTTCGCCACTGGCCTGTTTCTGAATTTTGCCCCCCAAGGCTGCGATGCGCCGCTCCCACTCCGTTAGGGGGGTGAAAATCGGTTCGGTGCCTTTGAATAGCTCGATGAGGCCCCATTGTTCCGCCCACACCGAGTCGGGATTGACCACTTCAATAATCACAGGTGCAGTCGGTCGCAACACTCGCATCAACTCTGCCCAAACCGCGTCGAAGTACTCAATCGGGTAGTAGTACAAAAATCCGGTGGCAATGGCCAGATCAAATTGCTCCGACTCGTAGTTTTCCAAATGGTGGGCGGATCCCTGTTGCATTGACTTGAACAGCTTGGAGTTAAGCTGGGGTGCCCGCGAGCGAATAAAGCGCACAATCTCACCGCTCAGCTCATGGCCGTAAAAGTAGGCTTGCCAATCGTTCCAGGGATAGGTCAGGAAGCTTACCCCACAGCCCAAATCCAAACAGGCTTCCCGTTTTTTGGGGGCACGCAGTTGCCAAAAGGGGATCCCGAGGCGTTCTTGCAGGTGATCCCGCTGCTGGGCTTGCCAAAAAGGCAGTTGCTCCAGGTCTGGGGGAAGTTGCCAACCTGGCCGACCCAGTTGAATTTCCAGCTCCCGATTAAAGCGAGCAGCTACGGCAGCAAGGTAGGGATCCCAGCGTTCCCCGGTTTGTGGTAGCTCCATCTGTTGATGGCTTTGTCGTGGATGGTTGTGGACTTAACTTGCACTTAACCTACACTACCAGGACTCTCGGCCCGTAGGCTCCCGGCTGCAGGGATCCATTCACCCAACTGTGGCTGCCGAGGATGGTGCCTGCCGGAATCTGAGCTTGGGATCCCAGCCGGGTGTGGGCGCCAATGTAGCAGGGGGCGTGCAGTTGAGCGCTGGGATGGATCTCAGCCGTTTTGTGCACCCATATCCCCGGCGCCTGTTGCTGCACATTTTCTAAGGGAAAATCCGTCATTCGGCCCAGGAGAATGTCCAGTTGGCCGTGGTAGTAGCTGGCCGGCGTGCCCAGATCCCGCCAGTAGCCTGCGTGGAGATAAGCTTGCAGCCGGTGCCCTTGCCTGAGCAAATCGGGGAAGACACGCCGCTCAAAGCTGAGGGGATCCCCACTGGGGTAGTCTTTAAAAATGGCCGGATCCAAGACATAGGTGCCGGCGTTGATCGTGTCGGTGGTGAGGGTGAGGGCTTCTGCAGGGGTGGGTTTTTCCCGAAAAGATTGGATCTGGCCCCCTTCCCCAACTTCCACCAGGCCATAGGCGGTGATATCTTCCACGCGGGCGAGGGTGAGGGTGGCCATGGCCTTGCTCTGCACATGACATTGCATCAACGCCTGCAAATCCAGATCCGTGAGGATGTCGGCATTGAAAACCACCAAGGGATCCCCGGTGAAATAGGGCTGAGCCAGCACCAAAGCTCCTGCCGTATCCAAAGGCGTCTCTTCGGGAATGTAGCGGAGCTTCACCCCCAAAGCAGCGCCATCTCCCAGAGCAGCCTCAATTTGTTGGCCCAGATAACCCACGCTGAGCAAAATATCCGTCAAGCCGGCTCGGCGGCAGCGCCCGATCAGCCACTCCAAAAAGGGCACATCCAAAAGGGGCAACAAAGGCTTGGGTTGCAAAAAGGTAAAGGGCCGTAAACGAGTTCCTTTCCCACCCGCCAAGATCACCGCTTGCATAACCACCCTCAACCCCGTTCTCTTCCAAAGATATTGACATCCTCTCCGCCCAATTGCTAAGGGGGATCCATTGGGTCGAGCCAAATGTTTTCTGCTACCCAGAACGTCGATTCTCCGTTGCCCACAGAGGGATACGGATTGCCCCCCCGGGCAACACAGCACGAGTCTTGATCGCAAGTCTCAGGGGATGCCTTTCTGGAGGAGATATTTCAATCTCAATTGGGATTCATAAGCTCAATCCTGAGACAGTTGATTTGCCTTTTTTAGAGCATGTTTGGAGAATTGCGACCCGCTCGCCCCAGTCGGGAATAGCCACCCAAAGCGGCAGTGTCAGGTGATACTACCTTGCAACGGGAATTGTGACAGCCTTGGATAGCTTGGATGGATTCCAATGGGTTTGCCCTTCACCTTCATCTGAGGTTTTGCCGATGTCTGTTTCTCGACGCCGATCCCTACAAGCCCTTTGCTTGACCCTGGCCGGATGCTGGGCTCTAGGCACACACCAGGGATCCCTGCTGGCCCAAAGCAGAGACCTGTTGGCTCAAATTCAAGAGCGCGGGGTACTCCGGGTTTCCACCGACTCCAATTACCGTCCTCAGAGCTACCGCAACCCTGACGGCACTTGGGAAGGATTTGATGTGGATGTGGCGCGCGAGATTGCCAGGCGCTTGGGGGTAGAGGCTGAGTTTCTGGATATCAACTTCGATGTCATCACCGCCGGATCTTGGAATGGCCGCTGGGATGTCAATGTCGGGTCGATGACCGTGACTGCCGAGCGCCAGAAAGCTCTGCTGTTTACCATTCCCTACTACTACACCCCCGCCAGCTTCGTGGTCCACCAAGCCTCGACCCTGACCGATATCGCCGCTTTGGAAGGAAAGCGAGTTGGGGTGGGCACCGCCACCACCTACCAAGCTTACCTGGAGGGCAACCTCACCCTGGAAGGAGAGACCATCCAAGTTCCAGCCCCGCGGGTGGACATTCGCATCTACGACACCGATAGCCTGGCTCTGCAGGACTTGGCACTGGGGGATGGCACCCGCTTGGATGCAGTCTTGACGGCTTTGCCGACGGTTGAAAATGCCATTCGGGAAGGGCTGCCCCTGAAAACTCTGGGGAGTCCAGTCTACTATGAAGCCTTGGCTGTGGCCTTGGATCGCTCCAGCCCTGCCCCTTCTGAGAGCTTACAAGCCAAAATCAACGAAATTTTAGAATCCATGCACGCCGACGGCACGCTGACGGCTCTCTCAAAGCGGTATTACGGCGTTGATCTGACGAAAAAAGCTGAGTGAGCAAAGACTCTATCCCACTGGAGCAGCCGATTTACCCACCGCCTCGGGTTCGAAAAGGGATCCCGTTCCCGGTGGCCCAGGGGTTGTGGTTGGTTTTGTGGCTGCTGTTGTTGGTGTTCACCTTCAGCGGGGTACAGTTGGAGTTGGCCGGGATCCCCATCCGTACCTTGCGTCTCAACGGCAACTTTGTGCGCGAGTGGTGGTGGTTTATCTCGCAAGGGGTGGGCACTACTTTTCAACTGTCCTTGGTCTCCATCCTCTGCGCTACCACGTTGGCCTTTTTGTCGGCACTGGCGGGCCTCTCCCAGATTGCCCCTCTGAGCAGCCTCTCCGCTCTCTATGTCTCGTTGATGCGAGGCACACCTCTATTTCTGCAGTTTTTGTTCATCTACCAGGCTTTGCCGCAACTGGGTCTGGTGTTCGGCTCGTTCACTTCGGCAGTGCTGGCCTTGAGCCTGAACTATGGCGCCTACATGAGCGAGATCTTCCGGGCCGGGATCCAAGCCATTCCCATTGGGCAGCGGGAAGCTGCCTATGCCCTGGGGCTTAAGCCCTGGCAAACCCTGTGGTGCATCATTTTGCCGCAAGCTTTCCGAATTGTCCTACCCGACATTGGCAATCAATTCATCGCCATGCAGAAAGACACTGCCCTGGCCAGTGCCATTGCTTTGCAGGAGTTGATGGGCCGGGCTCGACAGGCGGGTTTGCCGCGCCAACATTTTTTTGAGGCTTTGGTGGTGGCAGCGCTGTGGTACTGGCTGCTGACGTTAATCTTGTCATTTTTCCAGGGACGCTTGGAACGGTACCTGGCCCGCTAGAGGAGCCTGACTCTAATCCGGCCATTACTTTGGTGTCTGCTTGCATACGTTTGTGGTTGCCCACAAAGACCGGCTGTGCCGTTCGCGATAGCAGGGGGCTCCAAAAACAGCCAGAAAGCTGGGGGACATCATCCTGCACTGACCTGCCGCAGTGGGTGAAAGAGGATCCCTGCCACCTCAAGCGGAATGCCATTCAAGAGGCAGGGTTGGCCTTTCGAGAGAGCAAAGACCCGAAGTTTCGCAGCGTCAGAGATCAGAGCTTTGCGGGATACTGCCATTCTGTTTGGCAACGAGCAGGATGCAATCGCTGCAGCCCTGGGCAACAGTGTATGGCTTCGCCATGCAAGCCATAGCCATTCCAAACTGGATTGGGACACTCCCCAAGCGTTCCGCGCTGCTTCCGCGACCACTCCCAGGGGAAGAGGGAAGTTAGGAAGCGATGCAACTTAAAGCTGTTCGTCAGCTAGAAATTGCAGGAGCCCCGCACTGTACCCGTAGGGTCAGTGTCGGGAGGAATGCAGAAGTTATGATAGAACCATGACCCAAGTCCT
>NZ_JBSSAG010000051.1:0-15079 GCF_054058395.1 Thermostichus sp. OS-CIW-26
GTCGCGTCCAATTTGGCGGCTTGCGACTGGGACACCTTGAGCTTGCAGGAGACGGTCAGGACTTGGGTCATGGTTCTATCATAACTTCCGCATTCTTCCCGACACTGACCCTACGGGTACAGTGCGGGGCTCCTGCGATTTCTAGCTGAGAAAAGCCCTATGGCCCTGTGCATGCAACGTTTTGGGTGTGGGCCACTGTCCTGGCCTAAATTTCAAGAGGGCAAGGATGCACGCTATAGAGGAACTTTCTAGCGGAGCTATTGCACCGGCTAGTGTCTCATTGCCATTTGAATTGACTATAAGTGCTGCTGCAAAACCAGGAACCAGAATCCTCGCCCGGCGAGTATGTTATGACTCTGAGCTGGAAGCTGTTTTCGAGTAAAACTCACGCATTTCTGTAAACCACTCCAATCGCGAGGGATCCCAGGTGTAGAACATGTGTCCGCCGCGATAATGACGTAGGGTGAGGTTGGCCTTCAACCGCGGATCCAACTTCATCAAATCCACCAGGTGATTCGAGGCAAAGTAGGGCGTGACCAGGTCGTAAAAGCCATGATGAATGCTCACCCGCATGTGGGGGTTGAGGGCCATGCTGCTGCGCAGCTCGTCCATTGCCCCGATGAATCCTTGCTTAAACTCTCCTTTTGGGGTGAACCGCCAGGACTTGAACACCTCCAGGTTCAGTAGGTGATAGGTCAACTCCGTTTCCACCTGCAAGGTCTCTCGCAAGTGGCTGTTGATGGCTGCCGTGAACAGGCGATCGATCCCATCCAAGGTGGGATCGGATCCCTCGAAGGTAGGCCGATCCGGAAAGGGATCCACCGTGGTTACAGAAGCATCGTAGAGCCCCAGCACCAGTCGCTGCGACCGCAACAGCTCGCGGGCAAAGCTGGCGATATCGATCCGCCCGCCTTTGTGGGCTACATATTCTGGAGATAGGCCGATCCCTGCCGCCATCTCCTGATACACCGCTTGCCGTTCTGCCTCTGGCATTGCCTCCCCCATGGCCAAGAGGGGCAGCAGACGTTGTCGGGCAAAGTGTTCTGCTTTGGGCAGCAGGATCTGCAAATCCTCCCCCCAGCCACACCGTCCATGATGGGCTGCTGTGGCCACATAGGAAGGGAAAAGGGCTGCCCAGGTGCTGAGGTTGTAATCGTTGGTCTCCAGCAACCCAAACTCAATCGCAGGCGAGATGAGAATGGCCCCCGACAGGCCCACGCCAAACTTGGATTGCAGCTCCTTGGCCAGCCGCGCCACCCGAAACCCACCGTAACTCTCGCCGGCAATGAAAATGGGGGAGAGCCAGCGTTTGTATCGGGAAAGAAAGCCCTGAATGAATTCTCCCAAGGATTGCAAATCCCGCTCCACATCCCAGAAGGGCGATTCCTTAGGAGGCTCCTCCGCCTTAGCATCCGGCTGAGGGGGCTTGGATGCCGGATCGGATTTCTCCCGGGAATCTTTGGGGTCTTGAGAATCCTTGGGCAGGGCGCGGCTGAACCCCGTCCCCACCGGATCGACAAAGACCAGGTCGGAAAAGGGCAACCAACTTTCGGCATTGTCCACCAGCCGCACCGGGGAGGGGGGCAAACTGCCGTTGGGCCCGAAGCCAATCCGTTTGGGCCCCAGCGCTCCCATGTGCAGGTAGGCAGAAGCTGCCCCAGGCCCACCGTTGAACACAAAAGTGAGAGGGCGGTGCTGAGAGGCGGAGTCTTGCTTTAGATAGGCGACGTGAAAGATCTCGGCCACCGGCTTTTCCCGCTGGAAAAGGGTCTGCCAACCGGCCAGCGCTCTGTAGGTAAAGCTCTCCTCTCCAGCCGTAAACCTGTGCTCGGTGGAGGAGAGGGGGGAAGTGGGCTTAGATTCAGTAGCCATGAAAACAGGGATCCGCAGTCTGATCCCCAGTGAATCACAAGTTGCCGACCCTCAACACTCCCAGAGGAATCTCCAAACGGCACCTCACAAAGTCAGCGGAGCTTCCAAAGTTAGATTGAAAGATTGGCCGGGGCGCAGCACCACCACCTGCGGAGCGGTAACATTGCCCACCACCACTCCGGTCGCGGCACCTCCCAGGACATTGCCCACTGATACTCTGCCCGTGATGGCCCCCAAAATGGCTCCCGCGGCTGCCCCAATGGCTGCATCCTGAGCGATGGCCTCAGCCGAATACTGACGGGGATCCTTTTCGTCGTGGAGGATGTTGGAGGAAGCCCGCAGGCTGTAGGTACGACCGCCGAGAACAATGGAAGTGCCGACAAAGCGGGATCCGCCCGGTGCAGGTTCCATCTGTCCAAAAATGCGGCTACCCGCCGGGATCACCAAGCGCCCCCGGCTGTCAAAAATGTTCTGAGTAACGGCCACTTCCAGGGGATAGACGGTGTCGGGATAAAAGTATTGCGGCCCTTCGCTACTCAGGCTGCCGACCGGGATAATCGTCCCCTGCTCAAGGCGGTAGGCACCCAATTCAAAAAGCGGCTGAGCCGAACTGGGCAAGGGGGCCAACGCAGGGATCCCGGCCAGGCCAAGAATGGCTGCTGTTAAGATAGCTTTCATGAGTAGAGTCTCCAATGCTTCTCCAAGTTCTGCCGAGTTCTGAGCAGTTGCCTGAAGCTATTCCAAGTCAATTTGCTTCCTTGTCTCAGCTTCTCTCCACTTCTAGGTTATCGAATCCTTCCTAGGGCTTGTTTTCTCCCACAAGTCGATTTGTTTTCAACTGTTGGCAGTTTGGGTGGCCATCCTGCAGCACAACTTCTCTCAGAAATGCTGGAAGGCTTGTTGACGGCTGAGGGCCTGCCCGTCCTTCAGCCAGACGGTTCCCTGCGGATCCCAGCCTGTCACTTCTCCAATCCAAACGGCCCCCGGCAATCTTTCCAACAGATGCTTGGCCACCGACACCTCGGCACTGAGGAGCAGCTCAAAATCTTCGCCTCCATAGAGCGCCCATTCCAAGGCTTGGGCCGGGAAAGCCTGCCGCAAAGCTTTTGAAATCGGGATCCGCTCCACGGCAATCCTTGCCTCCACCCCGCTGGCCTGACACACCTGCACCAGGGCATCTGCCAAACCGTCGCTGGTATCCATGCCGGCAATGCGCAAGGGATCCGGGATCCCTTCCAAGAGGGGCACCAGATCCAGGCGCGGGCGTGGGTATTGGTGAGCCCTGATCAACTGCTCGCGCTCGGCTGCCGTGGCTGAGGATCCCTGTTCAGGATGGAGAAGCAGTTCCAAGCCTGCCCGCGCATCTCCATGCGACCCTGTCACCACCAGCCAATCGCCGGGTTGAGCCCGTCTGCGCTGAATAGCCCGCCCCGGCTGCACCCTTCCCAAAGCCGTGATCGCCACGAACCGATGCGGCGACCGACACAGATCCCCTCCCACCAGTTGGCATTCCCAGCGGGCGCAACAGGCTTGCATCCCTTGATAAAGCTCCTCCACCCAAGCAACCGGCGTGGAGCCCGGCAAGCCCAAACCCACCACCAACGCCTGCGGACGGGATCCCATCGCGGCCAGATCCGACAGATTGGCGGCCACCGCGCGCCAGCCCACCGCATGGGCCGGGGTCGTCAGATCGCTGAAGTGAACTCCCTCCACCAACACATCGGTTGTCACCACCAACTGCCCCTCCGGAGCAGCTAACACCGCCGCATCGTCTCCCACCACCTGGGCCGGACAGTAGCGCTGCACGATCTGCAGCAGCCCCGCCTCCCCAATTGCCGAGATGGGTAGGGGGGAAGGATTGCCGTTTTGTGGGGAAGAACTGTCAGAAAGACCGGAGAACAAGACAGACCTCTGAGGGTAGCGAGGATAACACAGCTGCAAGATCTGGTGGATGCTGGAGTCTTGTTGGATATTTCCAAGGATCCCGCCTGCACGCCACAGGCAAGCTGGAGAATTCTACCCCGCCGTCCGCTGTCCAATCAGGGCATAGAAGGGATCCCCGCCTCCGCCTGCCCAAAAGCCCAGCCAACCCATAGGGGCAGGCCGCTGGATCACCTTCACCACCGCAAACCCCGGCACTGACTCAAAATAGCGCCTGACCAACTCCACCCGCCCCGCCTCAGAGTTGTCCCGCCAAGCCTGGATCGCCTTCTGGAAAAACATGCGATTGGAGAAGCTGACGATGAAGAGGCCCTGGGGCTTTAGGATGCGATACACCTCGGCAAACACCTGCTCTGGCTGCTGCAGATATTGCACCGAGACCGTGTTTAGCACCGCGTCGAAGGATTGATCAGGGAAGGGCAGACTTGGGTTTTGGTTCAAGTTTTGGATGAAGAAGTGATCCAGCCGGGGGTTGGCCGCCAGTTCCTCAGGGTTCATCCCATGCCCCTCCACATGGGCAAACTCCATCTCAGGTGGCAAATGGGAGACCCAACTGCTCATCAGATCGAGAATGCGGGTCTGGGGCCGCAAATGCTCGCGGTATAGATCGGTGAGCTGGCCGATGAAGCCAGAATCCACATGAGTCACGAAGCGAGGATAGCTGTAAAAGAGGGCATCGTCGCTGGGATCCAACTTGGAGCGCTGCCAATCCTTGAGCACCACCATGGCCAAACGGTTGCAAATCTTAATCAAAGCTAACATTTTGGAAGCTTCGGAAAAGGGGTGGGCGTGATACCTTAGCAGAGCAACAGTGGCCATTTCGCGAAGGACTCTTTGCCGTGATGTCTGTGTCTCACCCCTCTTCAGCGGCTCCTTCTTCTTCTGGGTCTAACTTTGGCCTGCGGGAGTACGTAACCGAACTGCAGCTCCACATGGCTCTGCAGGCTCGCAGCCTTACTCCTTCTCTCAGCGTTTCCCCAGCCCAGGACAGCCCCCTGGCTCTGGTGCAGCGGGCACAGGCAGCTATGGAGAAGTCCGTTTCCCGCCAGTGGCTTTGAGCGGCACAGCCTGGGCAGAGATGCTCAGGCCAAGCTTTTGCGCAACACCCCCTGCACCAGTAGAACCGACACCCCCACAAACCCCGTCAAAAGGCCCAGGGATCCCGCCAGGGTGAGATCGCCCCAGGGAGCCTGCAGCACCACATCGGCCCAGCTCCAATGGCTGCTGCGGTAAACATAGCGGATGGGCTCGATGGCAAAAGTGAGGGGGTTGAGGCTGGCCACCCAACGCAGCCAGGTGGGCATAAAGCTCAGGGGAGCCAAGGCCGTGCTGGAAAAGATCAGGGGCAAGTTGACCAAAAAGATGAAAGCCAGCAATTGCTGGTGCCCCGGCATGGCAAAGGCCAAGCCCAAGCTCAGCGCCGTAAAGCCCAAGACCAACAGGCCCACGATCAAGGCCACCACCGCCAAGCCTGGCCCGTCTGGGATCCCGGCCCCAAGGGCGTAGTCTGCCCCCACAATGACTGCCGTCTGCAGCAACGCCAAGCTGACGATAAACAGGCTAGAAGCAAGAACAATGGAAAAACGAGAGGTGAGGGGAGCCACCAACAACCGGTTCAAAAAGCCAAATTCTCGGTCGAAAATCACCGGCACTCCGGCATTCAAGGCTCCACCAAAAGCCGTAAACACGATGACTCCCGCCCCCAAAAACTGGGTGTAGTTTTGTCCGGCCCCGAAAATGCCGGCAGGAGCATTCTGAAACAAGGCTCCAAATAGAATCAGCCAGAGCAACGGCTGGATAATGCCGGCCAGCAAGGTTGTGGGGCGACGCTGCAGTTGGATAAACAAGCGGCGGGTGAGGGCGAAGGTCTCCTGCCAAAAGTCAGCCGTCAAAAGGGGGATCGGGTTAGATTGAACCGGGGAAGAGGCAGAGTTCATACCCAAGCTCCTGTAGAGTTGTGATCAATGAGTGTGTGATGAATGAATGCAGTATCTAATCCATCAACCAATACAACCAATAAATATCTCGATATGCCTTTGTACAGGGATCAATGGGGCTCGATCATGAGGGGATGAAGTTACTTTTTCTTTTTGCCCAGATTGGCCTCGGCAGCGGCCAGCTCCGCATCCATGAGGGTTTGCCCGGTTGCCGCCAAATACACATCATCCAAGCTGGGACGAGACTGGGTGCTGCTGAACACCTCTAGCCCATAAGCCTGCAAGTGGGCGCGAATCTGGCTGAGGGGATCCTCTCCATTCCGCTGCACCACCAGGTTCAGGGCGTTGCCCTGGGCGCTGTTGATCACCACCTTCTGGACAAAGGGCAGGGATCCCAGCAGTTGGGCACCCCGCTGGGCCAGTTCCGCCGGGGCAAATTCCTGCAGCTTGACGGTGATGCGCTCGCCGCCGACGCGGGTTTTCAGCTCCTCGGGGGTTCCCTCGGCGATCACCTTGCCCCGGTCGATGATGGCCACCCGATCCGCCAGCAGGTCGATCTCCTCCAGGTAGTGGCTGCTGAGCACCACTGTGATCCCTGTGTTCTTGAGTTGGCGCAGAAAATCCCAGATGGCCAACCGACTGGGAATGTCCAGGCCCACCGTGGGCTCGTCCAAGACCAGCACCTGGGGTTGATGGAGCAGTCCTGCCGCCAGATCCAAGCGTTTGCGCAGCCCGCCGGAGTAGGTACCGATGCGCTGGTCGGCACGGTCGGTCAGCCCCAGCAGCTCCAGGACGGCAGCGATTCGCTCTTGGGCCAGGGGGCGCGGCAGGTGGTAGAGGTCGGCCTGCAACTGCAACAATTCTCGCCCGGTCAGCACCTTATCCAAGGCCACCTCTTGGGCGACAAACCCCAGTTTTTCTCGTACCGCTTTGGGGTTTTCGCTGGCCGGGATCCCGTACACCTCTATCCGGCCCGCATCGGGACGAAGCAAGGTGCAAAGGCAATGCAAAGTGGTGGTCTTGCCGGCCCCATTGGGGCCGAGAATGCCGTAGATCTGGCCGGGTTCCACCTGAAACGAGACGTCCGCCACGGCCACTGTGGATCCGTAGCGCTTTTGAAGTTGCTCTACCAAGACCGCAGGAGTATCTGACATGGGTATCCACATCTCGCTTCCTCTAGGCTATCAAGCCTGTTCGGGAGATGAGGCCAGGGATCGCCACCATTTCTTGCTCGTTGCCGCCAGCCCCCTAGGGATGGTGGGAGGTAAACTACCCGGCTCCGACCGCTAAGCGGTACGGAGCGGGCTTTCAGTAGCCCTGAGCCTGTTCTGCTCTACCAGAGAACAAAACAAGCCCGAACCTCTAGGCTGGTTTACAGCAGCCCCCAAGAGCGCAATCACATTCGCACCATTCAAATCCGCATCCCCTTCCCATCCACAGTGCCCACACTTGAACGACTTGCCACTGCGGTAGGACTTACCCTGCTCAGGGTGGATGTGTAAGCACCGGTGGCAGGTCTGCGACGTGTAAGCAGGCGGAACAAGAATCAGAGAAACCCCTGCAACCCTCGCCTTGTACTCCAGAAATTGACGTAGCTGGTAGAACGCCCAACTGTTGGCCCTGCGCCTTTCGGTTTTGCTGCGTGGCTGTTGATTGACCCTTTCCCGAATCCCTGTCAAGTCTTCCAGGGCAATAGCGCTGTTTGTGGTCTTTGCCCTAGAGACAATAGCTTTGGAGATGCGATGATTGACCCACGCCTGAAAGCGCCTCTCCTTGCCAGACAGCCGTTGCAACAGTTCTCTGCATCTGCGCCGCGAACTGCGTGTGCCCTTACTGGCTTTGCGTTGGAGTGCCGCCCTCAACCGGGAGTAGTGGTCTCGGACTCGGTTCAACTGCTGTCCATTCCAGTTGTCCCCCTCTGACGTATGGGCAATATCTGTCCTTCCAAAGTCCACCCCGATCACCTTGTCGGTATCTTGTTGCTTGGGTGGTTTTTTCTCTACGCAAATCTGGATGTAGTAGGAGCCATCCTTCCGCTGGACTAGGGTGGCCGATTTGGGGTTAGAGCCAGCCAGCATTCCCCTCTGGTAGTTACCAATGGCTAGCTCAAAGCGTTCTCTCCCTTCCACCGTGGTCAGCGACACCGTCCAGTCTTTCTCGCGGAATGAAAAGATACGTGCGTCGTAGGTAACGAACCTACGCTTGAACTCTTTAACTGGACGGTTGCGCTGTCTCGCCACTTTGCGAGCGCCTGCCACCCGTCTGCACACCTGTTGAGCCAAGTTACTGGACAAGCCGAATCGGGCGCGAATCTCGTAGTAGCAAAGGGATTGCAGTTTAACCGCGTTGACGATCTTCTCCGGCGTGTTCTGGTTGACCCAGTTCAATGCCTGCACAAAGACATCCATCGTCGCGTCCAATTTAGCGGCTTGCGACTGGGACGCCTTGAGCTTACAGGATATAGTCAGGACTTGGCTCATAAGTTCATTGTACTTCATCAAAGCGCATTCCTTCCGGCACTGACCCTACGGGTACAGTGCGGGGCTCCTGCGATTTCTAGCTGAACCGAGGCTCACGGTATAGTGGTTCAGGCGAATCCGATGAGTGCAGAGGGATCCCCGCCCATCCTCAACTCAGTCCGGTTGGGTTTAACCCTCGCCAAGGTGTCTGTTGTGGAGAGGAGATGAATGCTGAAGCCAAAGCGTGCCTCTTGTGGGGGCTCGGATTCCCCCACCGCAAAAGGTTGCCCTGCTGTAGCTTATATAACTTTGGCGCTCTTGGCGCTCAGCTTGGTCGGTTGCGGCGAGGGAACCACTCCCCTGGGCCCACTGGAAAATGTCTTCCTGCGGGCGGATGATTTTGAAATCACAGGAGGATCCCCGGCAGCGGGCGCAGTGGGGCCCTACCTACAGTTCAACATGCGGCGGCAGCGGGATAACCAAATCCTAAATCGCCCCCTTAATGTCTATGTGGACAATGCCGGGCTGGCAGAAAGGCGGAATCCCCTTTTGGATAACCAAAACCGTCCTATTCTCTTACAGCGCTCGGTGGCCTTCTTGGGCAATGGGCTGGATCTGAACAGAGATGGCCAGCCGGATCTGCCCCCCAAAGAACCCCCCAACTTCACCAGTGGCCCGCTGCTGCCCTACACCCCGCCCAATCAGTGGCAAAGCCGGGCTGCCCTTGCCTATGTCCCCGGACAGGCCAATATCCCCGGACGGAGTCCCAGCGACCGCTTTGGCATCTACTTTTCTTCCATCCTGCCCTACACCGGGCAGCTTCGCTTTCGCGCCCGCGACGAGCTGGGCAATGCCTTTGCCCGCACCTTTGAGGTCACCTACCTGCCGGCAGCCAGCCGCGCCACGGTCACGGTTACCTTGGCCAACCTCACCGCCACTGCCCAAGAGCCGGTTCTCATTGCCATTTGTAACCAGTTGGGAGCTGCTGCCGTGGTGGGCCTGCGGAGTGGCACGTTCACCGAGCTGGTGGATCTCCTGCCGGCCCCAGGGCTGCCGGTGGATCCCACCTTGAGCGAGCCCATCCGCTATGTGGCCGAGGCTTATCAATTGAACCGCGATCGAGCCGTCATCCGCGTTTCCCAGAATCCCACGGATCCCAGCCGCATGAGCGTTCCTCTACTGGGATTTGAAGGGACAACCGGTCGGGCAGATCTGACGCTGGTGAACTCTGTAGGGGATCGGCTTACCTGCTTCAACGATCGGCTTTCGGATCTGCGGGATACGTTTTCTGACTTTTTCAGCTAGAAATCGCAGGAGCCCCGCACTGTACCCGTAGGGTCAGTGCCGGGAGGAATGCGGAAGTCACAATAGAACCATGACCCAAGTCCTGACCGTCTCCTGCAAGCTCAAGGTGTCCCAGTCGCAAGCCGCCAAACTGGACGCGACCTTGGAGGCTTTCGGCCAAGCCTTGAGCTGGGTCAACCAGAACACGCCGGAGAAAGTCGCCAACGCCGTTAAGCTCCAGTCTCTGTGCTACCGCGAAATCCGTGCCCGGTTCGGCTTATCCAGTAACTTGGCTCAGCAGGTCTGCAGGCGGCTGGCCGGCGCCCGTAAAGTTGCCCAACAGAAAAACCGCCCCGTCAAAGCGTTCAAGGGTGGCTTCGCTACCTACGACGCTCGTATCTTTTCGTTCCGCGAGAAAGACTGGACGGTGTCGCTGACCACGGTGGAGGGTCGAGAGCGCTTTGAGCTGGCGATTGGCCGTTACCAGAGAGAACGGCTGGCAGGCTCCAATCCCAAATCTGCCACTCTGGTCAAGCGTAAAGACGGCTCCTACTCCATTCAAATCTGTGTGGAAGCGGAGCCATCCCCACCGCAACGCACGGGCAGAGTGCTGGGGGTGGACTTGGGGAGGACGGATATTGCCCATACGTCAGACGGGGACAATTGGAATGGACAGCAGTTGAACAGAGTCCGCGACCACTACTCCCGGTTGAGGGCGGCACTCCAACGCAAAGCCAGTAAGGGCACCCGCAGTTCGCGGCGCAGATGCCGTCAACTGTTGCAACGGCTGTCTGGCAAGGAGAGACGCTTTCAAGTGTGGGTCAATCATCGCATCTCCAAAGCTATTGTCTCTAGGGCAAAGGCGACAAACAGCGCTATTGCTCTGGAAGACTTGACAGGGATCCGGGAAAGAGTCAATCAACAACCCCGCAGCAAAGCCGAGCGGCGCAGGGCCAACAGTTGGGCGTTCTACCAACTACGTCAGTTTCTGGAATACAAGGCGAGGGTTGCAGGGGTTTCTCTGATTCTTGTGCCGCCTGCTTACACGTCGCAGACCTGTCACCGGTGCTTACACATCCACCCTGAGCAGGGCAAGTCCTACCGCAGTGGCAAGTCGTTCAAGTGTGGGCACTGTGGATGGGGAGGAGATGCGGATTTGAATGGTGCGAATGTGATTGCGCTTTTGGGGGCTGTCGTAAACCAGCCTAGAGGTTCGGGCCTGTTTTGTTCTCTGGTAGGGCAGAGCAGGCTCAGGGCTACTGAAAGCCCGCTCCGTACCGCTTAGCGGTCGGAGCCGGGTAGTTTACATAGTCAATTCAAATAGCAATGAGACACTGGCCAGTAGAATAGTCCGACTCGCAAAAGCAGGCCTTGTCACTTCATCAACAGAAGTTCCTCCATCTGCATGCATCCTTGCCCTCTTGAAAGCACTGCGGTCGCTTCAAACTAGATTGAGACGCTCCCCAAGCGTTCCGCGCTGCTTTTACCGACTCCCATACCCTTCCCTTCCGCTGTATGACCGGCTTTGTACGTCTGTGGGTCTGCTCCCTTCCTGGACATGCCCTACGACTCTCTCTCAGGTCAAGGCTTCTTTCTGAGGTCTACTGGCATGCCATCCTACCTGTAACGTCATCTCATCCTCAACTGAATTGACCATAGATCTGGAATCGTTTTACTGGTGTGCGAAGCAACTATACTTGCAATGTCGTGAAAGCGGCTCAACCGACAAAACCTCAGGGCAGATGCTGCAAGGCCAGCGCCAACTGTTCGTACTCTGCCAAACGGTTGTAGACCTGGGCCGAGATGCGTACCCAAAGCTGCCCGGCGAAGGGGATGATCGGAACCTCAATGCGGTACGTGTGCCACAGGTAATCGTGCAGGCGACGGGCGCGCTCCTCAAGAGGAAGCTCAGGGATCCACTGCTGCCAAAATGGCGGCAAGGGTAGGGTGGCCATAAAGCCCAACATCTTTTCGGGGGCGGGCGGGATCCCCTCAAGAGCCTCCAAGAGCAACTGCCGCGCCTGCAGTAGCAGAGTGTGGTTGTGCTGACGGATGTTGTCCAGTCCCACCCCTTGGATAAACGCCAGGGCTGCTGAAATGGCCAACCAAGCGCTGGGATCCCGTGTGCCCACCCAGTCGAACTCCGCTGTGAACCCTTGCCCATAGCCGTGGGAGATCACCGTAGGATGAGTTTGGGCCTGTCGATAGGGGGCCACCCACAAAAAGGCACAGCCTTTCGGGGCAAACAGCCACTTGTGGGCATTGCCGGTGTACCAATCGGCTCCTAGCTTTTCCAACTCCAAGGGGAGAACTCCGGGGGCATGGGCGCCATCCACCAAAACCGGGATCCCGCGCTCCCGACAGAGGCCGATCAGCTCAGGCAGGGGGTAGATCAGAGCCGTAGGCGAGGTGAGGTGATCCAACACCGCCAGGCGAGTTTGGGGAGTGAGGATGGCCTCGAAGGCCGCGATAACCTGCTCTGGCCCCGCAATGGGGAAAGGGATCTGCGCCTCAACTGGGATGGCTCCCCACTGGGCACAGATGTACTGCAATGCCTGACGAACGGCCCCGTAACCGTGATTGGTGCAGGCGATCTGATCCTCTGGCCGGAACCGCAGCGAGCGCAAAACGGCATTGACCCCGCTGGTGGCATTTTCCACAAACACCAAATTTTCGGGTTCGGCCCCGACGAAATGGGCCAGTTCTGCTGCCGCCGCCCGCAAGGCTCGAGGAAGTTCCTCTCCCATAAACTGCACCGGCTGAGCCTCAAGGCGTTCCCGCCATACACTCTGGGCCTGCAACACCTTTTTCGGGGTCGCGCCGTAGGAGCCGTGATTCAAAAAAACGGCTTGCGGATCCAGTCCCCACAAGGAGCGTTCGCAAAGCGGTGCATCGGCGCTGAGGGCAGAGCTAAAGCGAGGAGAAGTGGATCCCATATTGGGGAAAGAAGGCATGGTTCACTCACTCAAGCCCTAGAAGATGCACGAAAAAGATGTGAGAATTCCTGCGATCTGCATGAAGGGTTTGCTCAGAAATCCAAGAATGTCAACACAGCTACTGTGGAGATCGATGGCATCTCAGTTGAATATCGAAACCTGAGGCCCCCCGGAGAAAGATTCTCTTGGGTTGATCTATTGGCCGTTACCGGATTCCGGGCTGAGATCCGAGAGAGGGGCAATTTTGCTGAGCTTGATTTTGGGGTTGCTGGCAACAAACTGCTGCAAAGTCCACTCATTCTTAAACAAAAGAACGGGCCTGTCTTGAATATCTTTGACAATGAGGGTGTTAAACAAGCTGGGGATGTTCTCCAGCGCCTTCCAGCCATTCTCGACCCAGCGAGCCAGTGTGTAGGGCAACATCTCCAGTCGGGTTTCGACGTTGTATTCACTTTCAAGGCGATACTGCAAAACCTCAAACTGCAACTGGCCCACCGCTGCCACAATCGGATCCCGTTTGGAATCGTCGATAGAGTACATGATTTGCACAGCTCCTTCTTCCCGCAGTTCCGCTACCCCCTTCTGGAACTGCTTAAACTTGGAAGGATTGGGATTTTTCAAGTAGGCAAACAGCTCAGGAGAAAAGCTGGGGATCCCGGCGTAGCGCAATTTCGGGCCGGTGTAGATAGTATCTCCAATCGTGAAGATGCCGGGATTATTCAGGCCGATCACATCCCCAGGGTAAGCTTCATCGATGGAGATGCGCTCTTGAGCAAACAACTTCTGGGGATAAGATAGGCGAATGGGACGATTGAGGCGGGCATGGTTGACCACCATATCCTTCTCAAACTTGCCGGAACAGATGCGCACAAAAGCAACGCGATCCCGATGGCGGGGATCCATGTTGGCCTGCAGTTTAAAGACGAAGCCCGTAAACTCAGGATGTTCGGGCGGGATTAGCCCAGCAGTGCTCTCGTGAGGCATTGGCGGTAAGGAATACTCCAAAAATGCATTGAGGAAAAGCTCCACCCCAAAATTGGTCATGGCACTGCCGAAAAAGACCGGGGTTTGTTTGCCAGAATGCACCTGTTTTAGATCCAAGGTGGGCATGAGACCATCCAGCAGTTCCAGCTCTTCCTTGAATTGGTAATACAAGTCCTTGTCGATCAACTCCTCAATTTGCGGATCCCCAAGTTTAATAACGGTATCTTGAACTTTTAGCCGCCCCCTAGATACCCGCTCAAAGAAATGAAACTCCTGAGTCCGACGGTCAAATAGGGCAGTAAACCGCTCGCCTGAGCCAATTGGCCAGTTGACAGGATAGGGCTTGAGGCCCAGTTCCGTCTCAATTTCATCCATCAGCTCCAAGGGATCCCGACTTGGGCGATCCATCTTGTTGATGAAGGTAAAAATCGGCAGCCCCCGCATCTGACACACTTCAAACAGCTTGCGGGTCTGGGTTTCCAACCCTTTGCCAGCATCTTCCAGCATCACGGCATTGTCAGCCGCTGCCAGGGTGCGATAGGTGTCTTCGCTGAAGTCCTGGTGGCCGGGAGTATCCAGCAGATTGAGACGAATGTTGCGGTAATCAAATTGCAGGACGGTAGAGGTGATGGAAATACCCCGCTGCTTTTCCAGTTCCATCCAGTCGGAAGTGGCCCGCTTTTGCGCCCGACGGGCCTTCACAGCTCCCGCTTCTTGAATAGCCCCCCCGTACAACAGCAGCTTTTCGGTGAGGGTGGTCTTCCCGGCATCGGGGTGGGAAATAATGGCAAAGGTACGCCGTTGCTCTACAGCTTTGGTCAAATCAAGTTCTTTCATCAACTGTTGCCGCTCCACTACAACCTGGTCGTTTTAAAGAAGATGACGTTGCAATGCTGTCCCCTAAACGATGGGAGAAATAGGGAGAAGATAGAAAAACAAAAGTGAGAAGTAGGGTGAATAATGCACTTGATGATAATGGGCTTGGGTTGCCGCCAGGTAGCGAGGGGGAGAGAGCACAGGCCGAAAAGCGCGAAAAGCCAACAGAACCATTTTGACCCTAGCACAGGAACAGGGATCCCTGTTGTCTGGCATACTGGCGGAGATCTTGAGGGGGAATTTCCCAGGCCAACCGGCCAGAACTCAAAGCAGATGCTGCTCGTTGTTGTTGCGCAACGCTGACGTGAAGAGCAGTTGCTCAATCGTGGCAATGGTGAAGTTTTGGCTGATCACCAGCCGCTCGACGCGAATGCGGTGGGCTTGCAGGAGGCAATCTTGCTGCAAGGGCTTGGGCAATTGTTCCCAATGATCCAGCAGGACTTCCAGCAAAATCTCGCCCGGTAGCCCAGTGGCGCTTTCCAGGGATCCCAGCTTTTCTACCCTCTCGGCAGACCATTTGAGGGTAAGCTTTTGCAGGCCCAGTTGTGCATCCAGAGCTTCACGGGGATCCGACTGGGCACCCTGCCCATTGGGGGTGCCATTGCGGCGAACCCCATTGCCGGTGCAAGCAGTAGCAGGGGGCAAAAGCTCGGCTGGCTTTTCAGCTAGAAATCGCAGGAGCCCCGCACTGTACTCGTAGGGTCAGTGCCGGGAGGAATGCGCTTTGATGAAGTACAATGAACTTATGAGCCAAGTCCTGACCGTCTCCTGTAAGCTCAAGGCGTCCCAG
>NZ_JBSSAG010000052.1:0-14118 GCF_054058395.1 Thermostichus sp. OS-CIW-26
TCTCGTTTTGACAAATTGGCCAGGAACTTCTTGAGTTTTCTCTATCTCGTCAGTGCTCTCTTTTGGCTCAAATGAAAGATCAACACAACCTAGAGTCATGCTCTTGGGCATCGTTCAACTGGCTCACCTGCAGCCACTGAAGGCCATGAATCAGCAAACGGCCCAGATCTTGGGCATGGGCAGGGGATCCCATCCCAGATGCCGCAAGAATGCTGAGTAGGGCAATGGCGACCGGTCTCACCGCGCGAGAACTCCACCCCTTGGAGAGGAGAGGATCCTGTCCTGCTGGCGCGAGCAGCCTGAGGGTGTGGCGAGGTTTCAACATCAGGAATTGGCTCCATCAAGTACCCTCAAGTTAGCGATCCCGAAGCCAGATTGTCCTGCCACCCAAGCGAAACCGCTTTGCTATCAAGGGCAACCGCCGAGAGAGTTTCCCCTGGCTTGGGGGAATGGAATAGGATAGGGCTCTATATTCAGGCAGACGTTTAAGGGCGGTCATGACGGGATCCCCTACATGGAACCCTGAAATCTCCCCATCTCCAGACTCCTGGGCCACGGGCAGCGTTTACTTTCGGTCGGATGCCCAGGGGATCCATCTGCACTTGCCCAGCACCTTACCTTGGGAAGAGCTTTGGGAAAACCTGGTTTGGCAGTTGCGCAGCCGCAAACCCTACTGGGCCGGGGTCGCTCCCCTCACCCTCTGGAGCCAGCAGCGAGAGCTGGACATGCCCACCCTACAACTTCTTGCTGCCCTATTGTCTCAGCATGGACTGCAACTGTGGCGCGTTCAAACTCGATCCCGCTCGACAGCGATTGCAGCAGCGACGTTGGGGTATTCTGTGGAGCAATCTTCCCTTTTGGAGGCAGTTCCCCCTGCTCCCCCAGACACCACACCTCTGTACCTACGTTCGACGGTGCGCTCTGGCATGTCCGTGCGTCACAGAGGATCCGTATTCCTGTTGGGGGATCTCAACCCCGGCGGCGAGATCATTGCTGGAGGAGATATTTGGGTTTGGGGACGCTTGCGGGGCCTGGTTCACGCGGGGGCCGACGGCGACAAGGGAGCTGTAATTTTGGCTTTGCAGTTGGAGCCCACTCAGTTGCGCATTGCCGATCAAGTGGCCCGTCCGCCAGAAGGTGGATCCCTGCCCAACACCCCTGAAGTGGTTTACCTGCAGGAGGATGTCATCTGCGTCGCCAGCCTTCAGGATTTTCTGCGGAGAGGAGTATGAGCCGAGTCATCGTCATGACCTCTGGTAAAGGTGGAGTCGGCAAAACCACCGTGACGGCCAACCTGGGCACTGCCTTGGCGCGCTTGGGTCGCTCGGTGGTGGTGGTGGATGCAGACTTTGGCCTGCGCAACCTGGATTTGCTGCTGGGGCTGGAGAATCGGGTGGTTTACACGGCCCTAGAGGTGATTGCCGGGGAGTGCCGCCTCGAGCAGGCTTTGGTGAAAGACAAGCGCACCCCCCATCTCTCGCTGTTGCCGGCAGCCCAAACCCGCAACAAAACGGCGGTGCATCCGGATCAGATGCGCCAGTTAATCGAGAAGCTGGCCAGCAGCCATGACTATGTGCTGATCGATTGTCCTGCTGGGATCGAACAAGGGTTTCGCAATGCCATTGCCGGGGCCAACGAGGCCATCATCATCACCACCCCAGAAGTGGCAGCGGTGCGGGATGCAGATCGCGTGGTGGGCTTGTTGGAAGCCGCCCAGATTTCATCGACTCAGCTGATTGTCAACCGCCTGCGCCCGGACATGGTGGCAGCCGGCCAGATGATGTCGGTGGAAGATGTGGTGGAGGTGCTGGCCATCCCGTTGGTGGGTATTATTCCAGAAGACCGCGAGGTGATCGTCTCCACCAACAAAGGGGAGCCCCTGGTTCTCTCCGCCAATCCAACTCTGGCTGCTCAGGCCATCCAGCGCATTGCCCGACGGCTGGAAGGGGAAACAGTGGACTTCCCCAAGATGGCCAGTTTGGGCGAGTCCTTTTGGGAGCGGGCCAAACGGTTTTTAAACCAAAAGGTGCTCTGACGACTGTTCCATCTCTAATTCATCCAGGTTGCAATGGCAATTTTGACCTGTTTACAACTGAGTAACAAAGCTAACAAAACCTATGCTCCTCGATTTTTTGGATCAGCTTTTTTCTCGGCACTCCGGCAACAGCCGCCAGCAAGCCAAGCAACGGTTGAAGCTGATCTTGGCCCATGACCGCGCTGATCTCACCCCAGCGGCACTGGAATCGATGCGCCTAGAGATTTTGGGGGTGGTGTCGCGCTATGTGGAGCTGGATTCAGAGGGGATGCAGTTTCATTTGGCTACGGAAGGGGGAACGACTGCTCTCATTGCCAATCTGCCCATCCGTCGCGTTAAGCCCTTAGAGACCGGTCTCAGCCGCTCAGAAGGCGAGAAAGCCTAGAAGGGGAGATTTCTGGCAGCATGTTAATTGGCCTTCATTCCAACAGAGCTCCCAATGCCAGAGTGGTCGTCAAGCTCGCTCTGTGATAGGTTGAGGTAAGTCGTGTGTACTGTAGAAAGAGTGGAGCTGGGTGTAGCTTTTGCAACTTTATGGAGCCAGCACACAGAGGTTAACTAAATGTTAACTCTGCATGTTCGAGCTCATGAACTGCTGACGTGATGGGCAGAGCCACCTTGACGATTGGAGACTTTCCAGCAGTCTGTATTGGCGTTAGCGTTGCGGAGTAATAACGACGTTAACGATGGAAACAATGAGAGGGTTGGCGTTCAGTAGCTGGAAAGGTAAGGGCTCCGTCCCGCTATTGCGTTCGGTTAAGCCTCAATATGCAAGATTCATTTGAGCTGACGATCCTGTTTACGCTAGCCCTGGTGGCTGGGATCGCTGCTCAGGTGCTGGCCAATTTTGTCAAAGTGCCCAGCATTGTATTCCTGCTGCTGTTTGGCCTGCTGCTGGGGCCAGATGGTTTGGGCTGGGTTCATCCCCAAGTCATGGGATCCGGGCTGGAAGCGCTGGTGTCGTTGGCGGTGGCTCTGATCTTGTTTGAGGGGGGACTGAACCTGCGGCTGCAACGTCTCAATCAGGTATCCGATAGCCTGCGCAATTTGGTTTTGTTGGGATCCCTGCTGACCTTGGTGGGGGGAGCGGCAGCAGCTCACTATCTGGGGGAGTTTCCCTGGCGGCTGGCTTTTTTGTTTGGATCCCTGGTGGTGGTGACGGGGCCGACGGTGATCAACCCCATCTTGAAGCGGGTACGAGTCGATTCGGCAGTCAGCACCCTCCTGGAGGGAGAAGGGGTGCTCATCGATCCCATCGGGGCCATTTTGGCGGTGGTGGTGCTGCAGGTGGTGCTCTCTGGCCATCCCAGTTTTCTCATGGCCCTGGAACAGTTGTCCAGCCGTCTGGCCATCGGGTCGGCGGTGGGAGCGCTGGGGGGCTGGCTGATGGGATCCTTCCTGCTTTGGTCGCGGCAGTTTTTAACCGAGGAGTTGCGCAACTCGGTGGTGCTGGCAGGGGCGCTGGGGGTGTTTGCCTTGGCCCAGTCGCTGCGATCGGAGGCGGGGCTGATGGCAGTGGTGATGGCGGGCCTGGTGGTGCGGCAGAAGGCGGCCATTGCCGAGCGGGGTGTGCGGCAGTTTCACGGCCAGTTGGTGGTGTTGGCCATCTCGGTGATCTTTATTTTGCTTACCGCCACGCTCTCCCTCAAGGCGGTGTTTGCCCTGGGCTGGGGATCCCTGGCCACAGTGCTGTGCTTGATGCTGGTCATCCGCCCCTTGAGCGTGTGGCTGTGTACCTGGCGCAGCGACCTGAATTGGCGGCAGAAGCTGTTTGTGGCTTGGCTGGCTCCTCGGGGCATTGTGGCGGCTTCGGTGGCCTCCTTGTTTGCCATTTTGCTGACAGAACGCGGCATTACCGGGGGAGATGCCCTCAAGGCGCTGGTGTTTTTGACGATCTCGGTGACGGTGACGGTACAGGGGTTGACGGCAGCCTGGGTGGCCCGTTGGCTGGGTCTGGATCAGGGCAGTTCCACCGTAATCATCGGCGATCATCCCCTCACCAACCAATTGGCCCAGTTGATGCGCTCGCTCAACCAGACGGTCGAGGTGATCCCGTTGGTTTCTGGGTCTTCCAAAAATGGGCACGGCAGCTACAAAGCTCCCCACCCAACAGACGGTAAGGACTCCATCCCGCCATCCCGTAAGTCCTCCACATCCCTGTCAGGAACGCCGAAGCGTCGTCCAGCAGATGGCTTGCCCCCACAACTTCATTCCTCTGACGGCAACGGCACCCACAAGTCTGCCCCAAGCCAGGAAGTCGGCAAGCCAGAAGCCATCCCCGGATCCCTGCAGGAAGCTGTACTGAACGAGTCTGCTTTGTTGAAGGCCGATATCGACCATGCGGAAACTCTGTTGATCCTGACTCTGGATCCGCAGGTGAACTGGGCCATTGCCGAGTTGATGGTGAAACTCTCGGTTTCGGCCACCATCTGGACGGTGTTGCTGCCGGATATGCCCATCTCAGAAGGGATCCGCACCTTGCAGCCTTCCTTCCCCCAACTGCAGCGCTGGGCCGGCTATCTGGAGGCCAACCGGGCTGAGCTGCGCTCGATCACCCTACCCACGTTGGCAGACCTGGGCCTGCCTCTCCCTTTATCGCTACGTGACGCTTCTGCGAATGCGGCCTCAACCCTGCCGGAGGCAGTGCGGAGCAATAGAGCTGATGTCTTGACGGCTCAAGAGTCGTTCCCGACAGCGGTGCGGAGCGCTTTTTCAGCACCAGCGCTGCCCAATCCCTTCCTGGCCCAGATGGGACTGGAGGATCCCACCCTTGAACGGCTGCGGGATCAGTTTGCCTATCGAATCAAAGCCGATCTATGCCTGCCCTTGTTGTTGGTGCGCCCGCAGCGGCTGAGGAGCGGCTCATCTCGACCGGGTCGGCTTTTCTACCTACCTGAGCCGGACATTTGGCGACGCGGGGATCGCATCTACTACCTGGAGCGCGTTTCCAGCCCTGTGGATGCCGGTGCTCTCTCCGCCAAAGAGTCTGATTCCCAAGAATGGGATCCGTCCGCAGCCGTTCACACTCGCGTTCGCGACAGCGGTGCGGAGCACAACAGTGGGATAGAGTCTTTGGTGCTGCCCCAGTATGTTGAGGGCGTCAAGCTCCACTTTGATCTCTAGCCAGCCAGCGGCCACTGGGGATGAGGGAACACCCCTGCACCTGCTCAGGCCGACCCAGATAAACCCAAGCAAAGGTGCCGCTATCCAGTTGCACCCACTGCCGTTCGTACACCCGCGGGTGGTCTTCCAGCTCGTCCAATCGGGGCAATAGACTCAAGGGGATGCGGTAGCACTCGCCGTAGAGCCGGTTTCGGCCACGAACTGCCATCGGGTAGGGGCCGAGACTGTAAAGATCAATGTGGTTGAGGCTGTCTGTCCCCAAAAATTCTGCCCCCTGCAGCAAGCTGTGGTATTGGCCGCCCCGCAGCAGGGATCCGTAGACAAAAACCACTGTGGTCGGTTGCATAGCGTTGCGGAGTAATACAGCTGCTTCACAGTGCCTTGAAAATTAGGGAGATTGCGTCCATTTTTGGCCAATGCGCGGCTCCGACCCGGCCAGTAGGCGCTCGATGTTGCGCCGATGAGCACCGATCACATACACCCCGCCCGCCAACGCAAACAACAAATAGGGCAAAGGTTGAGCTGTTGCCCACATCACCACCGGAGCCGCCACTGCCGCCAGCAGGGAGCTGAAGGAAACGATGCGGGTGAGGGCGAGCCCCAGCAGCCAGACGCCGAAAGTTGTCAGGGCTACTGGCCAAGCCATAGCCAACAAGATCCCCAGGCTGGTGGCCACCGATTTGCCCCCCCTGAAGCCCAGCCAGCAGGAACGGCTATGGCCGATCACCGCGAACAATGCCGCCAAAACCACCCACCACGCGGATCCCAAGGCCGATCCCAGAGCCACTGCTGCTGCCCCCTTGGCAGCATCCACCAGCAACACCAGCAGGGCGGGCCCCTTGCCCAACGTCCGCAACACATTGGTCGCTCCGGTAGAGCCGGATCCCTGTTGGCGAATATCGATGCCTCCCCACCAACGGCCTACCCAGTAGCCGGTTGGAATGGATCCCAGGAGATAGCCCCCCAGCGCAGCGAGAAGAGCGGTAAGGAATGCAGGCATGGCAGGATCTGGAACGCTCTTCCCTCACTTTGCCACAGGGTCTGAGCTGCAGCCGGGATCTTGCCCCGTCCAGGAGCTTTTGGCTGCTCGCGGCCTCGTCTGCAACACCGTTACGTTCGCGCCAGCGGTGCGGAGCACTTTCCCCCTGCCGTGGGCCCCGAAGAGGCGGGACAGAGTTCTCTCCACCCAATATCGAGAGTCGCTAAATATCGAGAGTCGCTAAATATCGAGAGCCGCCAGATCCAAATGGGCACTGTGGGCCTCAATAAACTCCCGTCGGGGACCAACAGCATCTCCCATCAAGATGGTGAAAATGCGATCCGCCTCCACCGCATCTTCGATGGTGATTTGTTTGAGGGTGCGCGTTGCCGGGTTCATGGTGGTCTCCCAAAGTTGTTCAGGCATCATTTCCCCCAGACCCTTGAACCGTTGGATGGTGTACTTGGCGTTGGCAGGCAGCCCCCGCAGGATCTGGTCTTTCTCGGCGTCGCTGTAGCAGTAGCGAACATTGTTGCGGCCCCACTCGATTTTGTAGAGCGGCGGACAGGCGATATAGACATAGCCCTGTTCCAGAAGCGCCTTTTGATAGCGGTAGAAAAAGGTCAGCAACAGGGTGCGAATGTGGCTACCGTCCACGTCAGCATCGGTCATGAGGATGATGCGGTGGTAGCGCAGTTGGCTGGGATCAAATTCATCCCCTTTCACCCCCAAACCCAGCGCTGTGATCATCGCCTGAATTTCGGCGTTTTTGTAGATCTTGGCGGGATCCGCCTTTTCAATGTTGAGAATCTTGCCGCGCAGGGGCAACACCGCCTGAAACTGCCGATCCCGACCCTGTTTGGCGCTGCCGCCTGCAGAGTCGCCCTCCACCAAATACACCTCAGATTCCGCCGGGTCGCGGCAACTGCAATCGGCCAACTTCCCCGGCAGCGTGGAAGATTCCAGGGCAGATTTGCGCCGCACCAATTCCCTGGCCCGCCGGGCTGCCTCGGCAGCATTGAAGGACTGGATGGCCTTATCGACGATCCCCCTGGCCACGTTGGGGTTGAACTCCAAGTACTCCGTGAGCGCTTCGGAGACGAGGGTTTGCACAATGCCCCGCACCTCGGTGTTGCCCAACTTGGTTTTGGTTTGCCCCTCAAACTCGGGGTTAGGCACCTTGACCGAGACGATGGCCGTCAACCCCTCGCGCACATTTTCTCCAGCCAGGTTGCTGTCGGAATCCTTCAGCTTGTTGAGTTTGCGGGCTTGGTTGTTGATGGTGAGGGTGAGAGAGGTTTTCAGGCCCTCTAGGTGGGTGCCTCCTTCGTTGGTGCGGATGTTGTTGGCAAAGCCAATCAAAGTGTCGGTGTACACATCCGAGCACCACTGCAGGGCCACTTCCACCTCCACCCCATCCCGCTCCCCTTGGATGTGGATGATGTCAGAGTGGATGGGCGTTTTTTCGTGGTTGATGAAGGCCACATATTCCTTGATGCCGCCTGCATATTGATAGGTTTCGCAGTGAGGCGGATCCCGCCGCAGATCGCTAAAGGTAATTTTCAAGCCGGCATTGAGGTAGGCCAATTCGCGAAAGCGGGCCGCCAGCAGGGCATAGTCGAACTCTCGCTCGGGAAAGATCAGCCCATCCGGCTTGAAGCGCACCTCTGTACCCCGCCGGTTGGATCCCTTGGGTTGGGGTTCAGATTTCAGGGATCCCACCACCGCCCCGCGCTCGAAACGTTGAAAGTAAACCTTGCCCTCTCGCCAAACCGTCACCTCCACCCATTCGGAGAGGGCATTCACCACCGACACGCCCACCCCGTGCAGCCCACCGGAGACCTTGTAGCCGCCACCGCCAAACTTGCCCCCCGCATGCAACACCGTCAGCACCGTAACCAGGGCCGACTGACCGGTTTTGGGGTGGATGTCCACCGGAATGCCGCGGCCATTGTCCAAGACGGCTACCGAGCCGTCGGGATGCAGGCTGATCTGAATATCATTGCAATAGCCGGCCAGGGCCTCATCCACAGAGTTGTCCACCACCTCGTACACCAAATGGTGCAACCCCTTCGGCCCGGTGGAGCCAATGTACATGCCAGGGCGTTTGCGCACAGCCTCCAAGCCTTCCAAAACTTGGATCTGCTCTGCACCGTAGTTTTCCGTCATTCCCAACTCCAATCCCGAGGAAGGCTCCCGGCCAAGATCAACAGAAACCCAGAAAAATTGACCTTAAAGGCCAGGAATCAGCTTATCATCAAAAAACTGTCCCCATGATAGCACAAAAGGCTAGAACGGCCACACAGACGCTTCTGAGGGCCAAGTTCAGGATGGGATGCAGGTACGGAAGTCAGGCCGTCTTGCCGAACTCTAACCCAGAAAGCTCTCCACCAGCCCCGGCGGCGGCTGCACGTGAAGCGCGCCTTTTTCCAAGTCCACGACAGGCACCAGGGCTTTCACAAAGGGGATCAACACCTGCCGGTGATCAGGGGTTGTTATCTCCAGCACATCCTGGCCGGCTGCCAAAATCCCCGAAACATGTCCCAGCAGCTCCCCCTGGCGATAGACGGTCAAGCCGATGAGATCGCGGTAGTGGTACTCTTCCGGCTGCAAGGGCAAGCGGTGGGAAGCCGGTACCAGCAGCCTAGCCCCCACCCAGGTCTCAGCCACCGTTCGATTGGGGATCCCTTCCAGTCGCACCAAATAAAGACCCTTAGCCGGGAAAAACTGCCCCTCGATCAAGGGGTGCAGCAGGGGCTCGGGATCCGTATCCCGCTGCAACCAGCGTGGTCCAGGCTCTGTGAAGCGCTCTGGAAAATCCGACCAGCACCTAACCCGCAGCCAGCCCCGCAAGCCGTGGGCCGCCACCACCTGTCCCACCAGCAGCCAATCGGGATCCCGGGCCATCATGGTCGGTCAAACTCAGTCGAGCCGCGGAAAGTCCACTTCGGTTGGGAAAGAAGCCGGGGTACACAGCTTCTGAGAGGCCGCCGCGCGAGATCCTTCCCCACCCTTGGCCACGTCCACCATGGAGAGCAGCCCTTGCAGGGTGCCAGGGATCGAATTGGGATCCATGAAGATTACCTTGGCGCTGGGACTGCTGCCTACCTTGAAGCCCATGTCGATATAGTTTTGCGCCATCAGGTATTGCAACGCATTGGCTGCCTCTGGATTCTCTTGCAAAGTGGCGGCGATGGTCTTGATGGCTTCAGCCGTGCCCTCAGCCAACAGCAGCCGCTCCCGTTTCTCCGCTTCTGCCCGCAATAGCTGCGCCTTGGCGGCCCCAGCCGCTTGGTTGATGCTGGCCTGCTGCTCCCCTTCTGATTTCAGAATGGCGGCCCGCTTCTCCCGCTCGGCAGCCATCTGCTTTTCCATCGAGTCTTGCACAGTCTTAGAGGGTTGAATGTCCCTGACTTCCACGCGGGTGATCTTGATCCCCCAGGGATCTGTGGCCTCGTCCAGCTCTGTCAAAAGGCGGGCGTTGATCTCGGCGCGGGAGGAAAAGGTTTGATCCAAATCCATGCGGCCAATTTCTGCCCGCAGAGCCGTCAGCACCAGGTTAACCAAAGCCCGCTGCACGTCCTCCACCGCATAGCGGGCCTTGATCATGTCGGTGATGCGCCAATAGACCACCGCATCGGCCATCAAAGAGACGTTGTCGCTGGTGATGCACTGCTGAGGAGGTACGTCCAACACCTTCTCGCGGATGGTTTCCTGGAACACAATCCTATCGATAGGGGGAAGAATAAAGTGCAATCCTGGGGTCAGCTTGCGATGAAACCTGCCCAAACGCTCCACCAATGCCTCATACCCCTGGCTGATGATTTTGACCGAGTTGAACAGGTAGCCGACAAAGATCAGGGCAATGGCCGCTAAGATACCTGGCATAGGGCTTTTCTCCTAAGGGGGAGTTCAGTCCCCATTCTAGACGGTTGCTGGGACTGCTCCCTTAGCTCGATCACATCTCAACAGAAACGCGATGGACCAAGTATGATCTGCAGCTCTGCGGAACGTCTGGAGCTTCTTAAGATTTTTCGGGCCGCAACCGACAACTTGAGGCCACCCAGCAGAAGTCTGGTGAGGGGATCCCGTCTATGAAACTGAGCAGCAGGAATCTAGAGGTTGGTTTGGGCAAAATCTATGACGTGATTGTGGCCGGAGGGGGAGCAGGGGGGTTGTCGGCGGCAATCTATCTGGCTCGTTATGGATTGAGTTGCCTGGTGGTGGAGAAGGGCAGAGGCCGCTCTTTTTGGATGCAGGATTTGCGCAATTATCTGGGATTGCCTCCGACCACTCCCGGACGAGAGCTGTTGCGACAGGGAACAGAGCATGCCCTCAGCTTGGGGGTAGATTACCTGCGCGGTTTTGTGGAAGATGCCACCGATGAGGGAGACCTTTTTGCAGTCAAGGTCAAGGTGGGAAAAATGAACAGCCTCTACCCCGTTTTTCGGAGCAAATATCTGATTGCAGCAACCGGCATTATGGACGAGCTGCCTCAGTTGTCGGATATGCAGAATGTTTACGACTACGCCGGCTATTCACTGCATGTCTGTATGATCTGCGATGGCTATGAAATGCGGGATCAAAAGTCAGTGTTGATCGTCAATTCGGAAGATCGGATCAATACAGCTTTTGTCCTCAACTGGTTTACACCCTATATCTCGGTGTTGACCCACGGCCTCTGCTCGGTCGGCCCCGACATGCGCAAAAAACTGGCGGATCATGGCTACCCCCTCTACGAATCTCCTATTCGCCGCTTTCTTGGAGAAAACCATCAATTGCAGGGTGTGGAGTTGGAAGATGGCACTTACATCGAAGCAACTACCGGCTTGGTGGCGATGGGCGCCAGATACCACAATGCCTATTTGAAAGGGATCCCCGGCTTGAAATGGCAAGGGGAAAACCTGTTGACCGACGAGTGGTGTCGCACTGCTCATCCGCGGCTGTTTGCGCTGGGCGATTTGAAGCAGGGCCTGAACCAAGTGTCGATTGCGGTTGCCGATGGTACCTTAGCTGCCACAGCCATTTGGCGGGACATCCGACGGGCCTCGCCTGCACGTAAATGGGAAGAGCGGCTGCTCTCGCCACCTGGGATCCCAGGGCCTTCCGGATCCTCACTAAATTGATGGGCTCTATCGAGCTTGGGTGGCTTCTGTCCTATGATTGGTTGCGAAGGCTTAAGCCATTCCTATGCACTCTCTGAAAGCGTTGATATGTTGCCTGGTTTTCCTACTGGTTGGACTGATCTACTACTGCACGGTAGAGGCCCAGCCTCTTTTTGAGCTGAACCTGACGGCCACCTCGGAATACAACCTCATTCTCCCCATTGAAAGCATTCGGGTGGTGCGCGGCGCCAATCCCCAAGATTTGCTCATTTATTTATCAGCTCCTTCTACAGCCTGGATCCATCAAGAAGAGGTGAACGGGCATTATGTGATCGACATCCCCTACGGAGTCATTACCCATACAACAACCGTCGAGGTCGCTTCGGATCTGCCCTATCGGCTGAGCTGGGGCAACCAAAATGAGCAGACGGGGCGTTTACTGATTACCCCTGCTCCCGCTCATGTGCAGGTGTTTCTGCAGCATAGCTGGATCCCGGATCCCGACTTTCTCGATCCGGCGGAAAACAGCCAACCTTTGCAACTGCCCTTGGAAGAAATGCTGGGGCCTTTACTGGAGGTGCCGCCTCGTTCTGCCTTTCTGACCATTGACGATGGCCCCTGGCCTCAGTCTACCCCCCGACTTTTACAGGTTTTGGATGATCTTCAAATCCCGGCCACTTTCTTTGTTATTGGCACCCACGTTTCCCGATTTCCTGAATTGGCTCAATCGATTCAGGCCCATCACCACACCCTAGCCAATCATACTTTTACCCACGATTATCAACGTCTCTACGGAAGCAACGAGCTGTTTTATGCTGAGGTGGATCAGACAACCCAACTGCTCAAAGCGTTGAACTTGGATCCCCAACTGGTTGTTCGCCCACCGGGAGGTTTTCGCCTAGATTCTGCTTTGCGTCGCTCTCTGGAGCAGGCAGGATATCGAGTTCTTTACTGGAACATGAGCCCGGAAGATGCTTACGCGGGCCAAAGCGCAGCCCAACTTTTGGAGCGTGTTCGAGCTCAGTTGCCGGTGATCCAGGCTTCCGATCAGCCCCTGGTTTTGCTGCTCCACGATCGCTGGCCCCACACTGCAGAGGCCCTGCCGGATATCGTCGCCGCCATTGAAGGGGCGGGCTATCGCTTTTTGCCCTGGCCAGCCTTCAGGGATCCCGTTTGAAGGGCTGGCAACAGGTTTTCTGGCTTGAGGACTCCGACCCGCCTTTGCCGGCTGGGGATGTTCAAAGAAGAGCTGCATCTCGCTCAGCTCAGCAGCGTTGCCCAGAGATAACGGAGGCCTGTGCCTTGACAAGCTTTTCCCCAAGTAGCACATTGAAAGTTTACAGGACTTGGCTGCGGGCCGAGGAAGATGAGCGAGAGGACATTATTCGATAAGGTGTGGGATGCCCATACGGTGCGGATTTTGCCCTCTGGGCAGACGCAGTTGTTCATCGGCCTGCACCTAATTCACGAGGTGACCAGTCCGCAGGCTTTTGCCATGCTGCGGGAGCGTCATCTGCCGGTTCTGTTTCCCGAGCGGACGGTGGCCACCGTGGATCACATCATTCCCACCGACAACCGGGCACGGCCTTTTGCGGATCCCTTGGCAGAGGAGATGATCCAGGAATTGGAGCGCAATTGCCGGCAATACGGCATCCGCTTCTACAACAGCGGCTCCGGTCGGCAGGGGATCGTGCATGTGATTGCCCCGGAGCAGGGGTTAACTCTGCCGGGGATGACCATTGCCTGTGGGGACAGCCACACCTCTACCCACGGGGCCTTTGGGGCCATTGCCTTTGGGATCGGCACCAGCCAGGTGCGAGACGTATTGGCCACCCAAACTTTGGCTTTGTCCAAGCTCAAGGTGCGCCGCATTGAGATCCACGGCAAGTTGGGGCCGGGAGTTTACGCTAAGGATGTAATTCTGCACATCATCCGCAAGCTGGGGGTCAAAGGCGGGGTGGGCTACGCCTACGAGTATGGGGGCAGCGCCATTGAAGCCATGAGCATGGAAGAGCGCATGACCCTCTGCAACATGTCCATCGAGGGAGGGGCCCGCTGCGGCTACGTCAACCCCGATGCGGTGACCTTTGAGTATTTGCGGGGGCGAGAGTTTGCCCCCCAGGGATCCGATTGGGAAGAGGCGGTAGCCTGGTGGAAAAGTCTGGCCAGCGACGGCAATGCCCGCTACGACGACGTGGTGGTATTCCAAGCCGCAGACATTGCGCCGACGGTTACTTGGGGGATCACCCCCGGCCAAGGGATTGGGGTGGATGAGCGGATCCCTGCCCCAGAAGATCTGCCGGAAAGCGAGCGGGAACTGGCCAAAGAGGCCTACGCCTACATGGACTTGCAGCCAGGGGATCCCATTGTAGGGACACCGGTGGATGTCTGCTTCATCGGCAGTTGCACCAATGGCCGCTTGAGCGACCTGCGGGAGGCAGCCAAGATTGCCAAGGGGCGGCGGGTGGCCCCAGGGGTGAAGGCGTTTGTGGTGCCCGGCTCAGAACGGGTAAAGCAGGAGGCAGAACAGGAGGGCTTGCGGGAGATCTTCGAGGCGGCAGGGTTTGAGTGGCGGGATCCCGGTTGCTCCATGTGTTTGGCGATGAACCCGGATCGGCTGGTGGGGCGCCAGATCAGCGCCTCTTCTTCCAACCGCAACTTCAAGGGCCGCCAGGGATCCCCCAGCGGGCGCACCCTGCTCATGAGCCCGGCTATGGTGGCCGCAGCGGCAGTCAGCGGCAAGGTGGTGGATGTGCGGACACTGCTCTAAGCAACCGTCTCCTAGGTCGTGTTGATCTTATGTTAGGATAGAGAGAATAATTTATAGAGGAAAGAGGATGAAGTTGGTTTTTTTAGATGAAAACAAATGGCAGAAG
>NZ_JBSSAG010000053.1:0-13788 GCF_054058395.1 Thermostichus sp. OS-CIW-26
TACAACTCTTTGCCGCAAATCCAAAGAATGAGTCGGCATTCCTTTCTCTCCTTCCTCTTGAATACCTGTACCCTATTTTAAATTAAAAGGCTGTAGTCTGGATTTGATGATTATCGCGACTCTATTGGCAGCAGGACAAAGCTATGAGCAATCTATACTCGACAGACTTTAACTTGTGGATTGACCGAACAACCCGGCTATTGCGGGAAAGGCGCTGGCATGAAATTGACCTAACACACTTAATTGAAGAGGTTGAGAATTTGGGTAAGAGCGAACGACGAGGGATTACCAGTCAATTAACTCGCCTTCTGCTGCATCTACTCAAGTGGCAATATCAACCTCAGCGCCGTTCAGATAGCTGGCTAGATTCCATTACAGATGCGCGAACCCAAATCGGATTGGCCATAGAAGATAGCCCTAGCCTAAAAGGTTATCTGGTAGAGCAACTTGAAGAGAGTTATCAGCGGGCGCGCCAGCAAGCAGCCAGGCAAACGGGTATAGAAATCTCGACATTTCCAGATGTCTGTCCCTACTCTCCAGAGTTGGTGCTGGCAGAAGATTGGCTGCCGGAAGTTTGACAGTCCACACCACAAAGCATTTAACGGTGGACAGCATTCCCACAGTACTGACTGTAGAGCTTTGGACTGGTGTTGTCCTGCCCAGACAATCCATCAGGGATTAAACATGGGCAATACAGATAGACCAAGGCCAATTGCTGTGCTACTGTTGCTATTCCTCAAGCAGAGGCGCGCTCCTGCCAGGTGCGCATCTTGCCCGGATTAAGCAACCCATAGGGATCCACTTCTTCTTTAAAACGAATCTGGCGCGGATCCATCACTTTGCGCCCGCCGTCTTCGATGATGAAAGTGTGGGGGTTGGCAATAAATACTCCCTGCTCTTCGTGGTAGCGCATGATCTCGTTTAGACGCTCTTCGGTGGTAAAGCGGACAATTTGCAGGCCGACAGGGGTAGCTTGCCCGTTGATGCGAATCCACTCCAGGTGCATCAGCACTTCGTCGCCAAAATACTCGTACATGTGCTGCACCAGCTTCAGCTCCCGATCGGCGGGAAAAGCCGATTGTAAATAGGTAAGGCTGGGATCCACGCTGCGGCAGTGCAAAGTGGTGTGGTTCCAAGAAAATTCCCCCAGCGAGATCCCCTTGCTGGCCTCCTGGGCCGTTTTGTTGTAAACCACTTGGCCCCCATGTTCCCGGACAAGCTCCAACAGCGGCTCCAGGCTGCATTCGGCCACCATCAACAGGGCCACAGCGGATCCCTCTGGCAGATAGCCCCGCAGCGGTGCAAAGTAGCTGGGGATCGGCCAAGCGTGCAGGCTGATCATCTTCTTGATGATCCCATCCGCATCTCCCAGGGCTTGGCCAAAATGGGCACAGGGCATAAAGCCCACTTCAGGGGGAAAGGCCACCACCAGCTCCGCCCAAGGATAAGCAGGCGCCAGCGGGATCTCCACCTCAGTGATGATCCCATTGAGGCCCCAGGCATGGCTTACTTTGAATACCTCATCTCCCCGCAGCTCCAGCACCCGGGGCTCTTCCTCCAGGGTGACCACCCGCAGCCCCAAGATGTTGCCCCGATCCCGCAGTTGGCCGTAGGTCACAGAGCCAATGCCGCCGCTGCCGCCGGCAATGAACCCCCCGATGGTGGCCGTGCGATAGGTAGAAGGAGCCATGCGGATCTCCCAGCCCATCTCCCGGGTGTGTTTGTCGATGGCCATCAACTTGGCCCCCGCCTGCACCCGCGCCAAGCCCGGCTTTGCCCAAAGCACCTGGTTGAGCTTGCCCATGTCCAGGATCACACCCCCGGCCAGCGGGATACATTGGCCGTAATTACCGGTACCGGCACCGCGCACCGTAACCGGGATCCGCAGCCTGGCACAGGCCGCTGCCACCCGCATCACCTCGGCCTCATCGGCGGGGCGCACCACCACATCTCCCCGCTTGTCGCTCAGTTGTCGGCTCAGCACGGGGCTGTAGTGGTAAAAATCCAACGACAACTTGGCCACCTGAGCCGGATCAGTGATGATCTCAATACCCTCTAAGTCAGAACGCAAAGCCTGCAGCTTGTCAGGAGCGGCAACGATCATAGGTATCCGTATTTGGGTGCAACGGTTCTTCAGACTGATACATTCACGCTGAACTCTCCTGAACATGGTTCAGGAAAGAAGCGATCGCATCCTGCCTATCTCTGTTCGCGTCAGCGGGACGGAGTCCAAACAGGAAGGCGGTATCCCGCAAAGCCCTGAGGAATACCCCCCGAGCGCTTTCCCCCTTCACTTCCCGGCAACCGTTGCGGTGGACTCAAGGATCAGGGGGAAACTTGGTCTACTATATCCCTCTCAATGACTTTTGCCAAACCGCCTAAAGCTCACTAAATTCAGCAAAGTTCAGGGTTTTGGGGGTTAGAGGCATGCTCCATCATCGGCAGAAATTGCCTGCAAAAGGGTTTGCCGAGAACAGTATGGGAAGGATCCCTGTCCGGCCAGGTCGATTAGCCGAAGCGGCCCTCCACATAATCTCTTGTGGCTTGCTTGGTGGGGCTGTTGAAGATGACTTCAGTTCTGTCAAATTCAATCAGCTCGCCCACACGGTTGGATCCCACCAGCTCCACACTGAAGAAAGCCGTCATATCCGAGACGCGGCCGGCCTGCTGCATGTTGTGGGTGACGATGATGATGGTATATTCCTCCTCCAGCTCCTTCATCAGCTCCTCAATGCGGCGGGTGGAAATGGGATCCAACGCCGAACAGGGCTCATCCATCAAAATCACATCCGGCTTCACCGCTAGAGCCCGGGCAATACACAGGCGCTGCTGCTGCCCTCCCGACAGCGACTGACCATTTTCTTTCAACTTGTCTTTGACTTCATCCCAGAGGGCAGCCCGCCTCAGCGAGGTTTCCACCACCTCGTCCAAGTCCACCTTCATCCCCAGCACCCGCGGGCCGTAGGCCACGTTGTCGTAAATGCTTTTGGGGAAGGGATTGGGTTTTTGGAAGACCATGCCGATACGCCGCCGCACCGCCACCGGATCGACTTCTTTGGCGTAGAGATCCTTGCCGTGGTAGGTGAGCTTGCCCTCTACACGAGCACCGGGGATCAAATCGTTGGTGCGGTTAAAACAGCGCAGAATCGTGCTTTTGCCACAGCCGGAAGGGCCGATAAACGCAGTAATCTGTCGGGCCGGAATGTTCAGGGTGACATTTTTCACCGCCAAGTTGGATCCGTAGTAAACATTCAGGTTCTCGGTCCTGAAAACGTAAGAGGTCTGGTTAAGAGATTGAGTTTGCATGGCAGCACTCACAAAAAGAGCTAGAGTTCGACGAAGAGTTCGATTCAAGACTTTGTTGAGAATCCTCAGGCTATTTCCTGGTCTTGTACACCAAAAAGCGAGCGGTCAAGCTGGCCGCCAAAACAATGGCTAACAAAACCAAAGCGCCCGCCCAAGCCAGCTGCTGCTGCACCCTGTAGGGAATGATGGAGAAAAAGTAGACCATCACCGGCAAGGTAGCCACCGGGCCAAAGAGATCAGTAGACCAGAAATTGTTGTTGAAGGCGGTAAAGAGCAGAGGTGCAGCCTCGCCTGCCGCTCGGGCCAAAGCCAGGATTAGCCCGGTTACGATGGCCGGTGCCGCTGCCGGCAAAACAACGCGCATTGTGGTCTGAAAGCGATTTGAGCCCAGGCCAAGGGAAGCCAAGCGCATGTCGGGCGAAACCAGCAGCAACGCCTCCTCGGTGGAGCGGATGACAATCGGCAGCATCAGCACGCCAAAAGCCACCCCTCCCGAGAAAGCCGAAAAGCCGGATCCCCTCACCACCACAGCATAGGCAAACAGGCCGCAGAGAATGGCCGGTACCCCCGTGAGCACATTGCAGGAAAACTTAACCAGATAAGCCAAGCGGGTGCCGCGACCAAATTCGGACAAGTACACTGCCGCCAAGATGCCGAAGGGAAAGCTCAAAGCCGCCCCCGTAGCCAGCACCATTAAACTGCCGACAATTGCGTGACCAAAGCCCCCTTCCGCCAGGCCAGGGGCAGGGTAGCGGGTCTGGGTGAGGACATCCCAATTTATCCGCTGGATGCCTTCCTTGCCCACATCCCACAGCACCCAAGATAGGGAAGCTATGATCACCGCCACAAAGAGGCCACTCAGCAGGGTTAGGACAATGCCTGTGTAATTGCGGACAGGGGCAATGGCGGCACGAGTAATGTCGATGTCAACCTTCTCAGGGGCAAGCTGTGCTGAGTCGGACATGATAACAGTGCTCCTTTATCTTCTTTCTGCTTCCCAAGTTACTGCTCCAAGTTTTGAAACTTGCGGATGATGATCTCGGCAACAATGTTGACCAATAACGTCAGCACCATCAGCACCACGCCGGCATACATGAGAGCCGAAACCTGCAAGCGTCCTGCCTCGCCAAACTGAGAGGCAATCAAGCCAGTAATGGTGGATCCCGGCTGCATTAGGGAGATATTGATGCGGTTGGCGTTGCCGGAAAGCATGGCCGCCACCATGGTCTCTCCCAGGGCCCGCCCCAGCGCCAGCATGATCGAGCTGACAATGCCCGACAGGCCGGCAGGGATCATCACCGTTAAGATGGTCTCCCAGCGGGTTGCCCCCAAAGCCAAAGCCCCCTCTTTTAGGCTGCGTGGCAGAGATTCAAAGGTACTGCGGGTAATGGAGATGATGATGGGAGAGATCATGATCCCCAGCACCATAGCCACTATCAACAAGCTGGGCCCCCGCGGAGCCGGGCCACTCAAGAAAGGGATCCAACCCAGCGTCTGGTTGATGGCTCGAAAGATGGGCCGCACTGCTGGAATCAGCACAAAGATCCCCCACAGCCCCAGCACCACACTGGGAATGGCCACGATCAGCTCAATGGCAAAGCCAATCGGCGCCGTTACCCACTTGGGGGCAAAACCTTCCGTCAAAAAAATGGCAGTGCCAATGCCCAGAGGGATGGCAAAAATCAAAGCCACCAGAGAGGTTACCAAACTGCCATAAATCTGTGGTAGCACCCCGTAGATGTTTTCCACCGGGTTCCAGCGGGCAGTAACCAGGAAGCCCAAGCCAAACTGCTGAATCGCCGGCAGAGCCGCTTCGGTGGTTTGAAGAATCACCCAGATGAGGATAATGCCGGCAAACCCTGCCAAGGCCAGCGTCAGGCGGACAAAGCCCACATCAACAGCCCGAGACAGGCTCGCCTTTTTCTCAATGTCAACATCGATATCCGGGTTTGGTGGTGAACCATAACCCGTAGCCGCTGAAGTCATAGCCTCTCTCCCATGATCATCTTCGGTTCAAAATCTTTCCTAAAAATCCCACCGTGCAAGGTAAGCCCACCAGCCGACCGAGAAAGCCTCATCTGCCTCCTCAGCCGGCCACCAGCTCCACTCTAGTGGAGTTCAGGCTGCAACCCAGTCATCGCACCGCATTGGGGTTAACGGTGATGGCATCCAGCTCTGCAAAGATCCGCTGGATAGCCGCCTCAGGCATAGGGATGTAGTCCAGCTCCTTGGTGATGGCTTGACCCTCTGGCCCCTGGGTCCACTTCAGAGCCTCCACCAGCTTGGTCAGCTTCTGCTGATCGGGATACTCGCGGTACAGCATCACCCAGAACAAGCCCACGATTGGGTAGTCATTTGGCCCTTCAGGGTCGGGCACCAACAGCGCAAAGTCATCAGGAATGGGAGCATCCAGCGCCGAGGTAGCTGCCTCGGTGGAGAACTCAACAATGTTGCCCGCTTTGTTTTCCAAGCGAGCAGTGGTCATCTTTTCCAGCTTGGCATAGGACTGGTTCACGTAGCCAATTGCCCCTGGCTCCTGCTTGATGGTGGCGGCTACGCCCTCATTCCCTTGGGCTCCAATGCCAACAGGCCACTCGACAGAAGTACCAGCACCGGCTGTCCAATTAGGGCAGACAGTTCTGATGTGGTTGGTGAACACAAAAGTAGTCCCAGAACCATCAGAGCGGTGTACCCAGGTGATGTCCAGGGGTGGCAGCTTGTTTGCTATACCTGGGTTCTCGGCCTTGATGCGAATGTCGTCCCAGCGAGTGATCTCGCCGGTCACGATGCCGCAGTAGGTTTTCCGCTTCAGGATGAGCTCTCCGTCTTCAATGCCGGGCAGGTTATAGGCAAACTCGATGGACCCTCCCGCCAGAGGCAACTGTAGGGGCTCATAGCCGTATTTAGCTCGGAAGCTTTCCAGGCGAGCACCGGAGAAAGGCGCCTCGGAAGCGCCGAAGTCCACAGTGCCATTGATCACCTGCTCTAGGCCAGCACCACTACCGACAGACTGATAGCTGACTTGCACAGTGGGGTCTACGGTGCGGTTGTAGGCGTCAAACCAACGTTGCAGCAAAGGAGCCGCAAAGGTCGCGCCCGCCCCGGAGATTTGCACGGTTTGGGCTTGAGCCGAGGTCGCTGTTAGAAATCCTACTGTTAGAGCGGTGAGGGAGAAAGCAGAAAGCAGGGTTCGCATAGGTAATATCTGTTGCGAATCAACACTTTCAACCCTATAACCTCAAAGTTAACAGAGGGATATCTAAAGGTTAACCTTAGGTTAAGTCAAGAGAAAAATCGATATTTTTTGAGTATACTGACTCGTTTCCAAACCTCGATTTTCCATCTGGTGGTCTTGGCCAGTTTGGATTTCAGCAAAATCAGGATCCTGGAGCCCAGGATCCGCGAAAAGGTCTAGCTGCTGAACTTCTATCTCGTTTGACAACCAATCAAACGGACACAACTTGAATAAGAGCTAAGCTTAGACGGCTGCAAAAAAACTCGATCCAGATCCAAGATGTGTAAAATTTGAGACAAAGATGTTGCTCCCCTCTCGGCAAGCTTGGACATGATTTCAGCAGGGCGGGAAAAGCTCTAGCCAGAGCTTCTTCCGACTTTTGACAGAGAGAATTAGCTAGGAGATGGACTTCAACACTCCAGACGTGGGGCAGCTCTACATGTTCCCCGAGCAGAGAAAGATCTGGGCTCTAAGCTGGGATCCGCCCGCCCCCCATGAGGTACAGCAGGGCCATGCGCACCGCCACGCCGTGGGTGACCTGCTGCTCAATCAGGTTCAAGCCGGGATCCTCCATCACCTCGGAGCTGAGTTCCACACCGCGATTGACCGGGCCGGGGTGCAGAAGCTTGACATCCGGGTGGCACAGGCGCAGTCGTTGCCGCGTGAGGCCGAAGAAGCGATGGTACTCCTGCAAGCTGGGGAGAAGGAACTCGCTCATGCGCTCCTGTTGCAGGCGTAGGGTGATAACAAAACGCGCCCCTTCGAGGGCAGGCTCTAGCTGCCAATGGACAGGGAGCGTATGGCCGGGCACAAACTGGGCAAAATCCTTGGGCAACAGGGTGGGAGGGCCGGCTAAGTGAACCTCAGCTCCGGCAGCCACCAAGGCATAGATATCGGAGCGGGCCACTCGCGAGTGGAGAATATCGCCGACAATGGCAATTTTGATCCCTTGCAGCAACTCCAGGCGGGGACGCCGGGGATCCAGATGGCTGCAGAGGGTAAACAAATCCAGCAGGCCTTGAGTAGGATGCTCGTGAAGCCCATCCCCGGCATTGAGAACGCCCACAGGGGATCCACGGCGGTCGATCTCGGCAGCTAATTGTTGGGGCACTCCTGCCTGGGCATGGCGAACGATTAAGAGATCGGATCCCATGGCCAGAAAGGTGCGGGCCGTATCCAAGAGCGTCTCCCCTTTGCTCAAGGAAGAGGTGCCTGGGGAAAAGTTGAGCACATCTGCCGAAAGGCGCTTGGCCGCCAGCTCAAAACTGGTACGGGTGCGGGTGGAAGGCTCGAAGAACAGCGTCACCACCACCTTCCCCTGCAAGGTGGGCACCTTGGGCAACCGCCGCGTCAACACCTCCTGGAAACTGGCGCTGGTCTGCAAAACCATCTGGTATTCTTCGGGAGTAAAATCCGCCAAGCCCAAGACGTGCTGCCGCTGCCAAACCATAGGGGATCCTCAAATGCCCAAGCGGGCAAAGATCTCGTCCAAATGGGTTAGGTGGCGCCGCGGATCAAAACAAGCCTGCAGTTCCGCCTCGCTGAGGTGGGCCATCACTCGGGGATCCGCCAGCAGATTGGCGCGGAAATCCCCGCCGGGCTGGTTCCAGGCGCGGTGAGCATTTTCCTGCACCAGGCGGTAGGCTTCCTCGCGGCTAAGGCCCTTCTCCACCAAAGCCAGCAGCACCTGCTGGCTGAAGATGACGCCGCCGTAGAGGTTGAGATTGCGCTCCATGTTGCGAGCGTGAACCTGCAGCTGGCCCACCAGCTCCGCCATGTTGACCAACAGATAGTGGCAGAGGATGGAGGCATCCGGCAGGATGACCCGCTCTACGGAGCTGTGGGAGATGTCCCGCTCATGCCAAAGGGGAATGTTTTCTAGGGCCGAGACGGCATACCCGCGCAGGAGACGGGCCAGCCCCGTCAGTTGTTCCGCCTTGATGGGGTTGCGCTTGTGGGGCATAGCAGAGGATCCCTTTTGGCCGGGGGCAAAGTACTCCTCAGCCTCCAGTACCTCTGTTCGCTGCAGGTGGCGGATTTCAGTAGCAAAGCGCTCTAGGGAAGAGCCAATCAAAGCCAAGGTTTGCACGTATTCAGCGTGGCGATCCCGCGAGATTACCTGTGTCGAGGCTGTATCGGGCTTCAGGCCCAGGCGAGCGCAGGCCAACTGCTCCACCTGGGGAGGCACGTTGGCGTAGGTGCCCACGGCGCCAGAGATCTTGCCCACCGCCACCACTTCCCGCAGGCGAGCTAGGCGCTCTTGGTGGCGCAGGCACTCGGCCAGCCACCCTGCCAGCTTAAAGCCAAAGGTAATCGGCTCGGCGTGAACACCGTGGGTGCGGCCGATCATGAGGGTGTAGCGGTGCTGCCGAGCTTGGTCGCGGATAGCAGCGATGAGGTCGGCCAGGCGAGCTTGCAAGATCTCCACCGAGGCCACAAGCTGCACGGCCAGAGCGGTATCCAACACGTCCGAGCTGGTCAGGCCCAGGTGGATGTAGCGCCCTGCCTCGCCCACGTGCTCGTTGAGGTTGGTTAAGAAGGCAATAACATCGTGCTTCACTTCCGCCTCAATTTCCAAAACCCGCGCCGGGTCAAAGGCGGCTTTGGCTCTGATCTCCTGCAGGGCTTCTTGCGGGATCCGCCCCAGCTCCGCTTGCGCTTCACAGACAGCCAGCTCCACCTGCAGCCAGGTCTGGAGCTTGTGGGCAGTGGACCAAATCTGGCCCATTTCGGGCAGAGTGTAGCGCTCGATCAAGGTGCCTTTTCCGTCGGTACAGTAGGATGAGCTAGGCTATTTTAGCTAAACCGCCGAGAAGCCCCGCCCTCTGTCCGTAGGACGTATGGCCTACGGCCCGCTGAAGCGAACGCGCTAGCGGCGCGGAGCGCTTGGGTCGGGATGAGAGGCGGGAGTACCTTGGCTTTCAATGTACTGGCTCAATGCCGAGACTGTTACCCCACCACATGAAGCGATGAAATAAGATTCATTCCACAGCACATTTTTCCGGTATATCTTGCTGATGTAATCCGCAAACTCGCTTCTCATCCTGCGACTAGAGACGGATTTGATGTTGTTTACCAATTTGGACAGATCCACTTGCGGGTAGTACTGGAACAGCAGATGAACATGGTCTGCCTCGCCGTTGAACTCAATAAGTTTGCAACCCCACTTTTGGCAAAGGTCATACATAACTTCATGTAATCGCTGCAGCATTTCGCTGGTAAATACCTTGCGACGGTACTTGGTGGTTAAGACCAAGTGTGCCTTCAAATCAGATACAGCTCTGCCGCTGGAAACAAAATCATGCTTCATGGTCGCTAATCCTGCTGGTGCTATAATCAGTGTAGCGGTTTCTGAGTACGCTTAAGATGAGGACTGCCTATCAGTACCGCCTGCGGCCTACGCCCAGTCAAGTTGTCCTGATGGAGCAATGGCTGGAGCTGTTGCGCAAGCAGTACAACTATCGGTTGGCAGAGCGGCTTAACTGGTGGGAACAAAACCGCTGTGATATAAACGCCTGCCCCTTAATCTGTCATTTGCCTGAGCTGAAAGACAGGCCGGATGTCTACTCCCAAAAACGAGACTTGGTGAATACCAAAGCAAGGTTCCCCGAATACCAAGCAATCCATTCGCAAGTCCTGCAAAACTGCATAGAGCGGGTGCACAAAGCATTCGACCGCTGGCTGAAAGGCGACCGTAACGGCAAGAGGGCAGGAAGGCCGAGATTCAAAGGGGCGGGCCGGTATCGTTCCTTCACCTTTCCCCAGGTAAAACAGGACTGCATTCAAGGGAAGTTTATTCATCTGCCCAAAATCGGAGCAATTAAGCTGATTCAACACCGTCCGTTGCCTGACGGGTTTGTTATCAAGACTGCCACCATCACCCGTAAGGCTGATGGGTGGTATGTGACATTGAGCCTGCAAGATGCGTCCGTCCCCGAGTTTGCTCCTGAGCCTGCAACACTGGAGAACACGATAGGGATCGACATGGGGCTGGACTCCTTTTTGGTGACCGATACAGGGGAGTCCGCCCCAGTGCCCCAGTACTACCGCCGCGCCCAAAAGCGGCTGGAGAGGCTGCAGCGGTCATTATCCCGCAAGCAGAAAGGGTCAAACCGCCGCAAGAAAGCCTTAAGGCGAGTAGCTAAAGCACACCTCAAGGTGGCCAATCAGCGTAAAGATTTCCACTACAAAGTAGCCAAGAAGCTATTAAGCAAAGGGAAGCATATTGCGTATGAGGCGCTCAACACCAAAGGTATTGCGAGAACCCGACTAGCGAAATCCATCTATGACGCTGGGTGGGGGCAATTCCTGCAAATTCTCGCAGTCAAGGCTGAAAGAGCTGGGCTGAGGGCGATTGCAGTGGATCCAAGAGGCACGAGCCAAGACTGTTCTCAGTGCGGTCAAAAAGTACCGAAAACCATTCGAGACAGATGGCACTCTTGCCCGCATTGTGGACTGGAACTAGGCCGAGACCACAACGCGGCGATAAACATCAAATACAGAGCGGTGGGGCATCCCGTTCTTAAAGCTCAGGAAATGTCCTTCACAGGAGTCACTGAGAAGCCCGCACTCTTTCGCTTTAGCGGCGCGGAGCGCTTTGCGTTAGCATGAGTGCGGGAGTATGTCACCCTTTGGCGTCCCCCCTCGAGGAAAAGCCGCTGGGGGATCCCTGCGGGCTTGGCTTGCGGTGTCCAAGGAGCAGCAAGGAGTTTGCAGATGACCGTCGGAGCTGTGCCAACTCAGGGAAAAAGAGCTTGGACAGCCGAAGAATTCATGGCGTTGTCCAGGGAGGGACATCGCTACGAGATTGTTGATGGGAAGCCAATTGATATGGGAAGCGCGGGGGCACTCCATGGTTATGTCTGCAGCCTCCTATTGGCAGCTTTGACCCCCTACGTTTTGTCCAACAAGCTGGGGATCGTTTTAGATTCCAGCACTGCTTTTAAGATGAAGAGTGGAAATTGGCGCTCCCCTGACATCTCTTTTTTTGCTAAAGAACGCTTGCAGGGCATGGCTGAACTGCCCACAGGATTTTTGGAAGGCGCTCCAGATCTGGCTGTTGAAGTGCTTTCCCCCCGCAATACGGTTGAAGAAATTCATGACAAGCTGGTGGAGTACTTTGAAAATGGCAGCCGCCTGGTTTGGCTGGTTCACCCCAGCGAGCACTACGTCCTGGTGTATCGCAGCTCTCAAGAGCCTGACCGCCTCCTGAAATCGGTTGATCTTCTAGAAGGTGAAGAGGTTATTCCAGGATTTGCCCTGCCGGTGGCTCATCTATTCCAGAAGCTTTCCTTGTAACATCCCCCCGCCCTCACTCTAGCCAATAGAGCTTGGGCCTCCCAACCTTGCCATTGGGCATTCCTGCCCCGCGTCACAGAACGACTTGGCAGAGGAGTCGGTATCTCGACCCTGACTTTCCCGCCAGAGCGCGGAACTTGTAGCTCCCCGCACCCCTTGCAAGTTAAGTGCAGGGGGTTGCCCCTCTCGCCGACGGTCTATATTGAACTAGTTCGGGATCCGAAGAGGACGTCATTAGCGGTGCGGAGCACAATCAAGTGTCGATGGGGAAGGATAGCTCTGATAGGTTTCTTGGCAGCATTCCTCGCTCCTGCCCCTGCCATCTCTTTGCCTGCCTTCCCACCTCCTCCTGAGAAGACCTCGGCCCCAAACACCGCTTCCGAGTTCAACTGGCAGGGATCCCTCAAGTTGCTGCGGGGGGATCCCGTGGCTGCCCTGGCGGATCTGGATCGGGCGGTGCAGTTGGATCCCACCTATGCGCCAGCCTATGTGAACCGCAGCTACGTCTACAACCAGTTGCGCCAGCCGGAAGAAGCTCTGGCCGATGCGGAGCGGGCCATTCAGTTGGATCCGCGAATTCCAGAAGCCTACTTTAGCCGCGGGGTGGCCTATCTTCAGTTGGGGGATCGAGAAGCGGCGATGGCCGACTTTCGCCAGGCCTTGGCTCTCTTTTCCAAGAGCGGCAACTTTGCCAACCAGGCCATCCTGCAGCAACTGCTGCGCCAGTTGGGGGTGGATTAGCCTTGAGTCTTTAGAGACTTGCGTTCTCCCAACCACTCTGATAAGGAAACTTCCTGAGCTTGCAGCCCAAAGACCTGACAAAAGGACTTCACCACCACCGGGGCCACTGCCGCCATCGTTACTCGGGGACAAAACTGAACCAGGGATCCCACCGGGCGATCAGGGATCCCACAGGGCACAATCGCCTCAAAGGCCGACAGATCGGGGCAGACATTCAAGGCAAAGCCGTGGTAGGTCACCCAGCGGGAGACCTTGATGCCGATGGCCGCCACTTTGCGCCCCTCCACCCAAACCCCTGTGAGGCCAGGGATCCGCTCCCCCTGTAGGCCGAAGTGGGCCAAGGTCTGGATGACCACCTCTTCTAGCTGGCGTAGGTACTCGTGGAGATCTGGGCGGTGGCGCTTTAGGTTCAGCATCGCATAGCCCACCCACTGCCCCGGCCCATGGTAGGTCACTTCGCCGCCGCGCTCCACCCGCAGGATTTCCGGCTCTTGTTCAGAAGGAGATTCCGGGTGGATAGCCGGGGATCCTATCGGCTGAGAAAGGCTCTTGAGAAACTTGGGATCGGCTCCTGCCCCCAAGGTGTAAACCGCAGGATGGGTGAGCAGCAGTAATCCGTCCGGCAACTGGGGATCCCGGATCATATGGGCCAGTCTTGCCTGCTGCCAAGCCCAGGCAGTGCGGTAGGGCACTTCACCCGGCAGGTGAACCTGCAGAAGCGGCAGTTGCACGGGGGATCCAGAAAAGTTCACCTAGCTTACAGGTTTAGTTAACCTGCGCCCGCAACCGCTCCAACAGGGCCCGCGGCTGCAACAGCCCCTCAATGCGGTCAATCGGCTTCCCATCTTTGAAGAGGATCAGCGTTGGCACCGCTTGAATGCCCCAGCGAGCAGCGATGGTTGGGTACTTTTCGGTGTCAACCTTCACAAAAGTAACCGCATCCCCCACCTGAGGTTTTACCTGCTCCAACACTTGCGCCATAACCTGACAAGGGCCGCACCAGGAAGCATAAAAATCCACCAGGATCGGGGTTTTGGATCCCTGAATCATGTCGGCAAAACTTTTGAATTGCTGTTTGTGCGCCATAGGAAACTCCCAGAGTGTTCTGAAAAGCGTAAACTACCCGACCCTGACTGCTTCGCAGTACAGGGCGGGCTTTCGGTAGCCCTGCAGTTGGCAAGCCAACCACGAACCTCTAGGCTGGTTTA
>NZ_JBSSAG010000054.1:0-12153 GCF_054058395.1 Thermostichus sp. OS-CIW-26
TAGTAGCCCAGGGACTCTGGGGAACGGAAACAGCCTGCCAAGTCGTTCTGTCGGGGGTCTATGACCTAGATAAGTGGCGTGGGGCAGGAATGCCTAACCGTGAGGTTAGGAAGCCCGCGCTGTACCCGTAGGGTCAGCGTCGGGAGGATGTCACGTTATACCCTTGTCGGCATGAGTTTTGACGCTGTGGCCCACTCGGCCAGGTGATAGAACAGGGTCAAACCCAGCAGCATTTGGGAGGTTTGTTGTCATGGCTACGTTGCAACCCAAAGTGACCCACCAGCTTTTGGCGGCCTTAGCCCTGTTTGCCTGTCTGGGCTTGTTGCCTGCTTGTGGCGAGAGCAGCAGCAGCACCGTCAGCCCCCCCAGCATCACCCCCACCCCCACCGGCTCATAATTCGGCTGGTTTTTGCATGCCCTTGCAGCGGTTGCCCAAGTTGGTTCAGCTTTGGGCTTTGAGGATCGCGGGGATCTTTTGTCTTTGTCTGCTGGCGGCCTGTGGAGGATCCCCTACCTCGATGGAGCCACCGCGGGCAGGGGAAGTGCCGATTGCCAGCTTCCTGTGCCGGTTGGATCGCCAGACCCGCAGCTTCACGGGGCCTATTTACGCCGAACAGCCCCAGGTTGCTACCTGCAACCCCGGTCGCCTTACGCCTGCAGCAGCCCAAAAGATGATGGATCGGCTGAATTTTCTACGGCTGTTGCACCAGTTACCGCCGGTGAAGCTCAATCCTCAGTTCCTAGAAGCCGCCCAGCAAGCGGCCTTGATGCAGGTAGCCAATGGTACTCTCAGCCACCAGCCGCCCCCTTCTTGGCGCTGCTTTACCCCTGCTGGGGAGGCAGGATCCCGCTTCAGCAACCTGGCGGTTGGGCCCATCCTAGAGCTGAACGGCCCCGATCCAGGCCGGGTGTTGGCGCGGCAGGTGGACATCTATTTTGCCGAGCCAGGTCGAGAAAACTTTGTGGATGTGGGGCATCGCCGCTGGAACCTGTATCCTCAGTACGCCCAGGGGGCCTACGGCATTGTCTTTGACCCACGGGCTGGACGGGTGACCCAGGCCAGCGCCAACTGGATCTTCGGTTTTGACGAGTCGGTGCCAGATCCAGAGTTCATCGCCTTCCCGGAGAAAGACGGCTACCTCTACCGCCTAGAAGGGTTTTCCGGCCAGCCCCTGTCTGCCTACCGCTGGTCTTTCTCGGTGCCCAGCCGTGGCGGCAAGGCTGATCTCAGCCAAGCCCAAGTCCGCATCACCGATGCCCTCAGCGGCGAGCCGGTGCCTGTTGGAGATCTCCGCGTGGGGGATCCCGCCTTTGGCCTGGAAACTTTGACCTACTCCGTGGGTTCGGTTCAGCCCAATCGCAACTACACCTTTGAAATCAGCGGCATTCGCCTCAACGGTGGCCCCCCCCGCACCTATCGCTACACCACCGCTCTCTACGACTGCGATCCCCAAACTTCCCAACGGCCCGCACCCCTCACCGAAGGGCTGGGGATCCCGCCCCGTCTGCTCTGGCAGATGGAGCCTTTCAACTCTTTCAACCCTCTCAACTAGCTTTTCCTCACCCCCAGCCCCTCTTCCCCAGGGGAGAGGGGAGTCTGCTGCTCCTAGAAGCCTGACCTTATGCACAAATTGCAATCAGAAGGTGACAAAATAGCATAACTTGTTACAAAGTGTAACTGCCAATACCAAAGTTAACGGTTCGTCATCGCTAGGGTAGCCAGTGTTCACCCCACGGCAGCGATCATGGCGAACCAATTTGAACGCCTCAAAAGCGAAAAGGATGGGCTGGCGGTCAAGGCCGAGCTGGAGGCGTTTGCCCGGATGGGTTGGGAGAACATTCCTGAAGACGACCGGGATCACCGCCTCAAGTGGCTGGGGATCTTCTTTCGCAAGCGCACCCCAGGTCAGTTCATGCTGCGGCTGCGCCTGCCCAATGGGATCCTAACCAGCGGCCAAATGCGGATGTTGGGCGCAATCATCCACCCCTATGGAGAACAGGGCGTAGCCGACATCACCACCCGGCAGAACCTGCAACTGCGAGGCATCCCCATCGAGGAAATGCCCCAGATCCTGGGCTACCTGAAAGAGGTAGGCCTGACCAGCATCCAGTCGGGCATGGACAACGTGCGCAACATCACGGGATCCCCTCTGGCCGGTATTGACCCGGACGAGCTGATCGACGTGCGCGGTCTCACCCGCAAGGTGCAGGACATGGTTACCAACAATGGCGAGGGCAACCCTTCCTTCAGCAACCTGCCGCGCAAGTTCAACATCGCCATCTGCGGTTGTCGCGACAACTCCGTGCATGCGGAGATCAACGACCTGGCCTTTGTGCCCGCCTTCAAAAATGGCCGCCTGGGCTTCAACGTCCTGGTGGGCGGCTTTTTCTCTGCTCGCCGCTGCGCCGAGGCTATCGGCCTGGATGTCTGGGTGGATCCCCGCGATGTGGTTCCTCTGTGCGAGGCGGTGCTGCTGGTCTACCGGGATCACGGCCTGCGGGCCAACCGACAAAAGGCGCGGTTGATGTGGCTCATTGACGAGTGGGGCCTAGAGAAGTTCCGGGCGGCTGTGGAGCGCCAGACGGGCCACCCTCTGCTCAGGGCAGCGGAAAAAGATGAGGTGGTCTGGCACAAGCGGGATCTGCTGGGGGTGCATGCCCAGAAGCAGCCGGGCCTCAACTTCGTCGGCCTGCATGTGCCGGTGGGGCGGCTCAACGCCCTGGAGATGATGGAGCTGGCCCGCTTGGCGGAGGTGTACGGCTCCGGAGAGCTGCGGCTGACAGTGGAGCAGAACGTGCTCATCCCCAATGTGCCCGACTCCCGAGTGGCCCCGCTCCTCAAAGAGCCGCTCTTGAAGAAGTTCTCCCCCAACCCAGGGCCCTTGCAGCGGGGGTTGGTGTCCTGTACGGGCAACCAGTTCTGCAACTTTGCCCTCATCGAGACCAAAAACCGGGCTGTGGCCTTGATGGAGGAGCTGGAGGCGGAGCTGGAGATCCCCCAAACGGTGCGCATCCACTGGACGGGCTGCCCCAACTCCTGCGGCCAACCCCAAGTAGCCGATATCGGCCTTATGGGCACCACTGCTCGCAAGGACGGCAGGGTGGTGGAGGCCGTGGACATCTACATGGGGGGAGAGGTGGGCAAAGACGCCAAGCTGGGCGAATGCGTGCGCAAAGGGATCCCTTGCGAAGACCTCAAGCCAGTCTTGGTGGAGCTGCTCATTGAACACTTTGGGGCCAGGCCGCGTCAGCATCCGTCCGCCGCCCAGGCTTCTGTTTTGGTAACCCGCTAGCGGTTCTGTTGCCGTCCTGAAAGTTTTTCTTTCTTCGTCGTTGTAAATCTTGGAGGTTTCGATGTCTAAGCTGTTCAGCACTTCCTCTCCCGTCTCCCGTCGGCAATTTTTGGCCGGGGTGGCTGCTCTCACGGCTGGGGCGGCCACGGCTGGGATCCCGCGCGCCCAATCGCAATCCTTGGGCAAAGGCTACTGGGTGGCGCAGGCCGATACTCCCGAAACCACCAGCGCCAAGCTGGGGTTCATCGCTCTAACCGACGCGGCCCCCCTGATCATCGCCAAAGAAAAGGGGTTCTTTGACAAGTACGGCATGAAGGACGTAGAGGTGGTCAAGCAGGCCTCTTGGGGCACCACCCGCGACAACTTGGTGCTGGGATCCGCCGCCGGCGGCATCGATGGGGCACACATCCTCACCCCCATGCCCTACCTCATCACCACCGGCAAAGTTACCGATGGCAAGCCGGTGCCTATGTACATTTTGGCCCGTCTCAATCTGGACGGTCAGTGCATTAGCATTTCCAACCAATATCGGGATTTGCAAATCGGCCTGGATAGTTCCCCCCTCAAGGCCAAGTTTGCCGAGGTCCGAGCTGCCGGCGGGGATCCCAAATGCGCGATGACCTTCCCCGGCGGTACCCACGACATGTGGATGCGCTACTGGCTGGCCGCAGGCGGGATCGATCCCACTAGCGACGTCTCCATCATTGTGGTGCCGCCGCCGCAGATGGTGGCCAATATGAAATCCAGAACCATGGAAGCCTTCTGTGTGGGCGAGCCTTGGAATGCCCAGCTGGTGAACCAAAAAGAGGGGTATACTGCCCTCACCACCGGCGAGCTGTGGAACGGCCACCCGGAAAAGGCCTTTGCCCTGCGGGCCGACTGGGTGGATGCGCACCCGAAAGCCACCCTTGCCCTGTTGAAAGCGGTGCTAGAAGCCCAGATCTGGTGCGACCAGATGGAAAACAAAGAGGAGATGTGTCGCATCATCGGCGACCGCCGCTGGCTGGGGGTGCCTGTGCCCGATATCTTGGGCCGTTCTCGGGGCACTTTTGACTACGGCACCGGCAAGGTCGTTGAAAACAGCCCCCACCTGATGAAGTTCTGGCAGAACTACGCTTCCTACCCCTTCAAGAGCCACGATCTCTGGTTCTTGACCGAAAACATCCGCTGGGGCTATCTGCCTGCCGACACCGATACCAAAGCCTTGGTGGAGCGGGTGAATCGGGAAGAACTCTGGCGAGAAGCTGCCAAAGCCATTGGCCAGGAGGCGGCCATTCCCCCCAGCCCTTCCCGAGGAGTGGAAACCTTCTTCGACGGGGTGCAGTTCGATCCCGAAAATCCTGCCGCCTACCTGGAGAAATTGGCGATTAAGAAGCTGGCCTAATTTCCCAACTTTCCCCAGCAAGTTAGCTGCAAACCCTCTGTCCAGGAGAGAAGGGATCCCCGAATCCCCACAAAGAGTGTTCACCTGAAACCCCTTCTCTCTTGGGATCCTCTTAAGTTGACTTCAACCTTACTCCCAGCAAGCCATGAGGATTTTCCACTCTGCCCTACAGTTGGGCTACCACCTCTTTCGGATCCTGCTTCCCCTACTGGTTGGCCTAGGCCACTGGCTGCTGAAAACCGGCCAAGGTTCTGTTCTTCAGTCCAGTACCGGAATCGGTTCCCCCGCCAGTTCTGCACCTTCTTCTGCTTGGCGGCAAAGAGTCCAAATCCACAAAGCGCTGCGTCGCATTCTGTTGCCCGCTACGGCCATTTTGCTCGTCCTGATTCTCTGGCAAATCATTTACAGCCGCCCCGGAGCCAACTTGCCCACCCCTCTCCAGGTTTGGCAGGACACCTGGGATCCCCTCATTAAAGATCCCTTTTTTGACTATGGCGGCAATGCCAAAGGGCTGTTCTGGCAAATTTGGGCCAGCTTGCGGCGGGTGTTCATTGGGTTTGCCCTGGCCGGCTTGGTGGGGGTTGTGGGCGGCATGATCATCGGGGTCAATCGCTGGCTGTACGAGGCTTTGGATCCCATTTTTCAGGTGCTGCGCACGGTGCCGCCTTTGGCCTGGCTGCCGATTTCTTTGGCTGCCTTTCGAGATGCCAACCCTTCCGCCATTTTCGTAATCTTCATTACGGCCCTCTGGCCCATTTTGATCAACACCGTTGTCGGCGTACAGCAGATCCCACAGGACTACCGCAACGTGGCGAGAATTGTGCGCATGTCGGGCTGGAAGTACTTTTTCAAAATCGTTTTCCCGGCAACTGTACCCTACATTTTTACCGGCTTGCGCATTGGGGTGGGCTTGTCTTGGCTGGCCATTGTGGCGGCGGAGATGTTGATTGGCGGTGTGGGCATCGGGTTCTTCATCTGGGATGCCTGGAATAGCTCCCGCATCAGCGAAATCATTCTGGCTTTGATCTATGTCGGGATGGTGGGTCTTCTGCTGGATCGGATCACGGCTTGGATTGGCTCGCTGGTGGTGGCTGAGGATCGCTAAATGAGCTTGGCCGAGTTTTAGATTGGTTGCTGACAATTTCTCCATGCTCTCAGAAATCATCTCAGGGGAATCATGAAGACCCAGCCTTACATTGAAGTGGATCATGTCGACAAGGAATTTCTCCTCGACAACGGAGAGGTCTATCCTGTCCTGAAAGACATCCACCTGGAGATCCAAAAAGGGGAATTTGTCTCGCTAATTGGCCACTCTGGCTGTGGCAAATCGACCCTGCTCAACATCATTGCTGGCCTGGAAAAGCCTTCCCGCGGAGGCATTCTCCTGGAGGGCCGACAGGTTACAGATCCCGGCCCGGATCGGATGGTGGTGTTTCAGAACTATTCCCTGCTGCCCTGGCTGACCGTGCGGGAGAACGTTGCCCTGGCCGTGGACGAGGTGCTGGGATCCCTTCCCAAAGCAGAGCGAAGCCGGATTGTGGAAGAGCACATCCGCCAGGTGGGGTTGCAGGGGGCAGCCGATAAACGCCCGGCGCATCTGTCAGGAGGGATGAAACAGCGGGTGGCCATTGCCCGAGCCTTGGCCATTCGTCCGCGGGTGCTGCTGTTGGATGAGCCCTTTGGCGCTCTGGATGCCTTGACGCGCGGCAACCTGCAGGAGCAACTGATGGAGATTGCCCAGGCGGAGCAGCTCACCTGTGTCATGGTTACCCACGATGTGGATGAGGCGCTGCTGCTTTCGGATCGGGTGGTAATGATGACCAATGGCCCGGAGGCCCGCATTGGCCAGATTTTGCGGATCCCTTTTCCTCGACCCCGCCATCGTTTGGAAGTGGTGCGTCACCCCGACTACTACAGCCTGCGGGGAGAGATGATCTACTTTCTCAACCAGCAAAAGCGGGCTCGCCAAAAAACGCCTGTTCGCGTGGCCATTGCCAAACACGGCCTGGAGAAGGTCAATTTGGAGGTTGGCTTTGTGCCCCTCAACGACTGCGCCCCGCTGGTGGTGGCGCAGGAAAAAGGCCTGTTTCAAAAGTACGGCCTGGAGCAGGTCACCCTGGTGCGGGAGCCAGGCTGGAAGACCATCTGGGAAGGGATCCGCTCCGGTCGGCTGGACGCGGCCATGGTGGTGGCCGGGATCCCGTTGGCTTCCACCTTGGGAGTAGGGGGAGTTCCGGTGCCTTTGATTACCGCGCTAACCCTCTCCCGCGGCGGCAACGCCATTACCTTTGGGCGCAGACTTTTGGAGCGAGGCGTTCAAAGCCTGGCGGATTTTCGCCAATACCTCAACCACACCCCCGACACAGTCCACACCCTGGGAGTGGTTCATCCGGCTTCCATGCAAAACTTCCTGTTGCGGCACTGGCTGGCCGGTGGGGGGGTGGATCCGGATCGGGACGTTACGTTGACGGTGATCCCGCCGCCGCAGATGGTGGCCCATCTCAAGGCCGGCAACATCGATGGCTACTGCGTCGGCGAGCCCTGGAACTCCCGCGCTGTGCGGGAACAGTTGGGATTTATCGTCACCACCACTCCCGAAATCTTGCCCAGCCACATTGAAAAAGTGCTGACAGTGCGCCAGGATTGGGCGCAAAACTACCCCCGTACCCATGTAGCTCTGGTCAAGGCACTACTGGAGGCTTGTCACTACTGCGATCAGCCGCAGCACCGTTCTGAGATCTTGGAGTGGCTGGCTCAGCCCCAGTATGTGGGCGTGGCCCTGGAGGATCTGCAGCCGGGGTGGACGGGTATTCTGCAGCGGGGAATTGCCGATGAATCCCAAGCCCTCACCGGTTTTCACCAGTTTGCCAACGGGCGCAACACCTGTCCGGAAAGATTGGAACACCTCTGGATCCTGACGCAGATGGCTCGCTGGGGCCTCTGCCCTTTTCCCCGCAATTGGGTTTCGGTTCTCGACCAAGTTCTGGACAGCGAAACCTACGCCCTAGCCGCCAGAGAACTGGGCCTTCCGGATCGGGCCCACGACCGCGGAGCTTTACTCTTTGGCGATGGATCCCGCTTTGACGGAGAGGATCCCGTTGCCTACCTGGAGTCGGTGGCCATCCGGCAGGATCTGAAGCTGCAGGAGTACCGGCTCAGCGAAGTTTAGCTTTTGTTACCTTAGCCCCTCAATTGGAAAACACCATGATGACCAGTTCTCGCCTATCTTCCTCACCGCTATCTTCTGCATCTCCGGTTGCAGGACTGCCCCTTCTTTGTCTTCAGAATGTGGGCAAGACCTACTTCACCTCAGCAGGGCCCTTCGTTGCGCTGGAAAATATCAATCTGGAAGTGGCCGCCGGTGAGTTTGTTTGCATTATTGGCCACTCGGGTTGTGGCAAATCCACCTTGATCAACATGGTGGCGGGTTTTTCGACTCCCACTTCGGGATCCATTACCCTCAAGGGCCAGCCCATCACCTCCCCAGGGCCAGATCGGATGATGGTGTTTCAACATTATTCCCTTTTGCCCTGGCTGACTGCCTTTGAAAATATTTATCTGGTGGTGGATCAGGTTTACCCAAACAAATCCCGGCGGGAGAAAAGGGAAATCGTTGAAGAACACCTAGAATTGGTAGGTTTGGCGGAAGCAGCCCACAAGCGGCCCAAGCAGCTTTCTGGAGGCATGAAGCAAAGGGTTGCCATTGCCCGCGCTCTTGCCGTTCGTCCAGAAGTTTTGCTGTTGGATGAGCCTTTTGGGGCCTTGGATGCCATTACCAAGGAAGATCTACAAGATGAGCTGCTGGCCATTTGGCGGGATCACCGCTGCACAGTTTTGATGATTACCCACGACATCGACGAGGCTCTCTACTTGTCAGACCGTGTGGTGATGATGACCAACGGCCCCGCTGCCCATATCGGCGAGATCTTGACCATTCCCTTCGAGCGACCGCGCATCCGCTCCCGCATTATGGAAATGCCCGAGTTCTACGAATTGCGCAACCGCGCCCTTGACTTCCTCTATCGCCGCTTTGCCCATGGAGGGGATTGAGCTAGGGTTCAAAATACTTGGAGAGGGAAGTTGATGGCCACTGCTCCGGTTCAGGTAGTTCCAACCGATCTCCCAATGGAGGAGCGGGTCTTGCCCTGCCCAAAACCCTTGCCGACTATCTGGCCAATCCGGTTGCCCAAACCGAATGGGTGGATGGCTGCATTGTAGAGAAAGTGGGGCAAACCTTAGGGCATGCCAAGATCCAAACCCGACTTCTCATCCGTTGGGCCGGTTATGTCGAACATCAGCAATTGGGAGGCATGGTTTTGGTGGAGGCTCCCTGCCAAACGACAGGCAAAGTCAGAAGACCTGATGTTGCCTACCTGTCTCCAGATTTAATCCAGCAATTTGGAGAGGATATTGCCACGCTGCTGCAGAGCTATCCTCTGGTTGAGGAGATCTTCTCTCCAACCGACTGTGGAGAAGATATTTTCCTAAAAGCCCAAGAGTATCTCAGCTCCGATGTACTGGAAGTCTGGCTGATTTTTCCCAGAAGCAAATACGTTTTTATCCAAACTCAAGATGGCCATCTTTGGCTAGCTGAACAGGACACTGACAAGAGCTAGGTTGTATGACCTGGCTTGGAGATCCAAGTTGCCGCTCTTCTCAGCTAAGGGATCCAAAATGCGAGAGAATTGGGCGTTTAATAGGGATCCCCACTCATGGTGACCGCGATGGAGTCGGAAAAAGCTGTCATCAAAACCCTATGTCCCTATTGCGGTGTGGGATGTGGATTGGAGGCGGTTTCGACAGCCTCAGGTGACTGGAAAATAAGAGGCGACCGGGATCATCCTTCCAGCTTGGGGATGGTCTGTGTAAAGGGGGCCACGATCCTGGAGGCAGTTGGTCGGGATCGGCTGCTCTATCCCCTGTTTCGGGAGAGCTTGGGCCAGCCCTTTCGTCGCATTTCTTGGGATCAGGCTTTTGAGGAGATGGTTTCTCGGCTGCGCCGCCTCAAAGACAACCCCCACTCCATAGCCATGTATGGATCGGGGCAGTTGCTCACTGAAGACTATTACGTTGCTCAAAAGCTGATGAAAGGCTGTCTGGGCACCAATAATTTTGACACCAACTCGCGCCTGTGCATGTCCTCGGCTGTCTCAGCCTACACCCAATCCCTGGGATCCGATGGCCCCCCCTGCTGCTACGAGGATCTCGATCTCTGCAATCTGGCTTTTCTGGTGGGCACCAACACCGCCGAGTGCCATCCCATTCTTTTTAATCGCCTGAAGAAGCGGCACAGGACCGGATCCCCCCTCAAAATGGTGGTCGTGGATCCCCGGCGCACTCAGACAGCAGAAGCTGCCGATCTCCACTTAAAAATTCGCCCCGGTACGGATATCGATCTTTTCAATGGGATTGCCCATTTGTTGTTAAAGTGGGGATCCATTGCTGCTGATTTTATCGAGGGCTCCACCCAAGGTTTTGCTGAATATGCAGCTTTGCTGGCCGATTATGAACCGCAGATTGTGGCCCAGCGCTGCGGAATTGCCACCGAGGATTTGATCGAAGCAGCCAAGCTTTGGCAGGGATCCCAAAGGGTTCTCTCCCTTTGGTCGATGGGCCTAAACCAGTCCAGCGAGGGCACCGCCAAGATCACCAGCCTAATCAATCTCCATCTCCTAACTGGGCAAATTGGCCGACCGGGGACCGGCCCCTTTTCCTTGACCGGCCAGCCCAATGCCATGGGCGGTCGAGAGGCAGGGGGGTTATCTCATCTGCTGCCGGGATATCGGCTGGTGAGCCATCCCCAGCATCGGGCAGAGGTGGAGCAGGCTTGGGGTTTGCCCAGCGGTTCCCTCTCTCCCTGCCCAGGGCTGAGGGCCACCGAGATGATTGCCGCTCTGGAGACGGGATCCCTGCAGTTCTTTTGGATTGTGGCCACTAATCCTTTGGTGAGCTTTCCGGATCTGGAACGGGTCAAAAAAGCCCTGAAAAAGTCTCCCTTTACTGTTTACCAAGAGGCTTATTACCCTACGGAAACGGCAGAATATGCCCATTTGCTTTTGCCTGCCTGTCAGTGGAGCGAGAAAACCGGGGTGATGACCAACTCCGAGCGCAGGGTTACCCTTTGTCAAGCCTTTCGAGACCCCCCTGGCGAAGCCCGACCCGATTGGGAGATCTTTGCTGAAGTGGGGCGCAGGTTGGGCTTTGAAGCGCAATTTTTCTTCCAAACCGCGGCAGAGGTTTATGCAGAATTTGCCGCCCTTACCGCAAATCGCCTCTGCGATCACTCCGGCCTCAGCCATGCCCTTTTGGCAGAACAAGGCCCTCAGCAATGGCCTTATCCCAAAGAAAGAACCTCGGCCCCTAAGTCCACTCGCCTCTACACAGATTGGCGTTTCCCGACCCCCGATGGCCGCGCCCGCTTTATCCCCCACCATTCCCGTGGCCTGGCAGAGCCGCCGGATCCCCAGTTTCCCTACGTATTAACCACGGGCAGGCTTTACGGCCATTGGCACACCCAAACCCGCACCGGCAGGATTGAAAAAATCAAGCAAATGCACCCCCAACCCTTTATGGAGATCCATCCTCGCGATGCGGAAAAACTGGGCATCCAAGATGGAGATTGGGTTCAAGTGCGTTCTGCCCGCGGACGGGCCTATTTCCCGGCCAAGATAACTGCCAACATTGCTCCCGGTACGCTATTTGTACCCATGCACTGGGGATCCCTCTGGGCAGAACAAGCTGAGTGTAATGCCCTCACCCATGACATCAGTTGCCCTGATTCCGGACAGCCGGAATTAAAAGCCTGTGCCGTTGCTCTTGAGAAAGCCGACCCACCGCTCAAGCAATCCCCTCAACTCTAGATTTGGTTCCTAATCGAGGTTCCCATGACTCTGTTTCAGTTTGAGCAAGATTTTGCCGACTCTCTGCGATGCATCCCCATGACCTTGCGCCTAAAGCTGGATTTGTGCGGGATCAAGCTCAAGCTCCATCAATGGGCCAAGTTTTCCTTAGAAGAGCGGCGGAAGTGTGTTGATTGGCCCTCTGAATCTCCACAGGATCTAGAAGAACTCCGCAACCATCTGCGCCATTTGGTTCGCTCCATCTGCCACGAGGAGGCGCAAGAGATTCCCATTGACCCCCAGCCTGAATGGCAAAATCCCAACCAGATCCCAATGGCTGTCCAACAAAAAGCTCAAGACCTGGGGATCCGGCTTGCCCTCGATTTCTGGAGAAACTTGCACGATATCCAGAGATTTGCCTTGCTGAAGTTGAGCCGATCCCATCACGAAAACAAAAATTTCTTGCCCGCTCTGCGAGAGTTTGGCCTGAAGATGGCGAGGGATGGTGATTGCAGTTACTCTGAATCTATTTGAGAGAGATAGTCTGATACATTTACGCTGAACACTGCTGAACATCACTGTTCAACTATGCAGCGATAGCATTCTGTTTGTTTCCAAACAGAATGGCGGTATCCCG
>NZ_JBSSAG010000055.1:0-11305 GCF_054058395.1 Thermostichus sp. OS-CIW-26
CCGGGCTTGTTTTGTTCTCTGGTAGAGCAGAGCAGGCCCAGGGCTACTGAAAGCCCGCTCCGTACCGCTTAGCGGTCGGAGCCGGGTAGTTTACATTGGGATGGGCGTTAGAGTTGACAGGTGCGACGGCTGCGCTCCAGCTCCGGCTCGATCCAGGAGAGGGCGAAGTGACTCACACAGGGCAACTGCGGGAAGCGGCGGGCCAGCTCTGCTGTTTGGGTTTCCAGGCTGGGGCGTTGCCGCTGGGCTTGTCCCCATAGACCGGCAATGGCCGGGCAGACAAAGGTTTGGGGAGAGGCCACAGCCAGGACCTGCTCCACCTGCTGCGCCACACAGGAGCTATCCTCGCACTTGGCATAGGCCATTGGGTGCCATTCCATACCCGGATCAAAGCGGTCCCAGGGTTGCAGACGAGCGTCAAACCCTTCTCCTACTGCTTGGTTGCCTTCTGGGAAGAAGACAGCCCCCACCGGGATCCCCAGCCTCTGGGCGGGTTGGGCGGCCTGCTGTAGATAATCGAGAACGCCGTAGCGGGCAAACTCGACGCTCAGCTGCCAAAGCTGCTGCTGCCAACGTTCTTGGCGAACGGCGGCGCTGGGGGTGGGGGAAGGGGCAGGAGTTGGTGCTGCTGCCTCAGAACTGGAATCCGCCGGTTTCTCCAGACTCTCTGGTAAATCTTTTGTAGAGGAAAGCTGATCCCCCTGCCAATTCCTGCTGGCCATGTCTTGGGCAGCCCAGTCCAGTAACTCTGGGGAAAGCGCCCATTTCTCGGTCGGGCTGGGCCAGGGATCCCCTGGCTGCCGCCACCTGGGCTCTTCGGCATAGGTGGCATCCAGATGGAGAACATCTGCCACTGCAATGTAGCCCTGGCTTAGGTAGCGCTCCAGCAATGCCCGACCCGCCGGGTTTTCTGCCAAATTGAGGTAGGCTTTCCGGGCGGCCTCTCCATGAATCCACAAGTCTCGGACGGTGGCTGCCACGCTGGATCCCCCTGAGCCACGCGGATAGCGAATGTAGTCGAAAAGGATCCCATCCGGCTGTCGCTGTAGGATGCGGCGGACTAACTCGGCAAAATCCCGCCGTGCCAAGGGATGAAAGGGATCCACAAATACCTCGCCAGGACTGCCCAGGTCTTCCAAAAGGGCTGTGGCGGGATCCAAGACGGTGGTGATGCCACGACCGTTGCGGGCCAGGGCCACCTGTCGATCGGGCCGTTGTCCGTAGCTGTAGCCGAAATTGAGGGAAAACACCCAGGCATAGGCAGATAAGCCGCGGCGTCGTGCCGCCTTCAGAGCCAGATCCAACAAGTCGGCGTTGGGCTGTAAGCTGGGCCAGATCCCCCCTGCGCCATCCGGCAAAATAGAGCGGCCATCGTAAAAGGTCTCGATAAAGACGCGGTTGTAGCCCAGGTTCACTACTTGGTCGAACACCTGATCCAACACGCCCGGATTGGCATCACAAGGGTGCAGACGTACCCAAATGGCCTGGATCTGGGGCCAGCGTTGGCTGCGGCAGGCAATCAAGGCAGCGCCATGTTCGGCCAAAACTTGGGTGTACTCGGCCCAAGCAGCATTCGACTGGGCAGCCTGCTGGCGCAGTTGAGCCTTGCGCGCTACCTCCTCGGGCGGCTGTCGGCAGTAGGCGTCGAGCCGAGCAGCCAAGTGGGATCCCCTCTGTTCCGCACTGTCTACGGAACCAGAGCTGGGGAAAAGGGAATGGCCGGGCCACAAGAACTGAGCCTGGGCCGTGATTCCGGATCCCAGCAATATCAGTGCGCCCAGCACACCCGCAAGCCAGCGGATCCCTTGGTTTTTCGGCAGTCTCAGCACCCTCAACCTCCACGAGAATGTCTGCGATCGTACTCTTCTCCTGCCCAGAGAGCAGCTATTGAAAAAAAACAGCCGCCCGTGCCCACACCGGCGCAATCCCTTGGTCGATCTCTACCTTAAGTCCGAGTGGTAGGGGGTTGCTCTTCGGTTTTGCCCCTTCCGCCACTGTGACCGTCAGCCAGGCTCTCATGGGGATCTCGCCAAAAGGCATAGATTAGCGCTTATGATTTAGTAGTAAACCTTTAGCTTTTCTTGATTGTCCATGAAGGCCATTACCCTGCATCAACTGCAAATCTTCGAGGTTGCTGCCCGCCACCTGAGCTTTACCCGCGCTGCCGAAGAGCTCTACCTGACCCAACCCACGATTTCCATGCAGATCAAGCAATTGAGCAAAGCCGTGGGGTTACCGCTGTTTGAACAGGTGGGCAAGCGGCTGTATCTCACCGAAGCGGGGCAAGCTTTACACCAAACCTGCGAGAAGATTTTTGAACAATTGAATCAATTTGAGATGACCCTTGCCGACCTGAAGGGGTTAAAGCAGGGACGGCTGAGCATTGGAGTGGTCACCACTGCCAAATACTTTATTCCCCGTCTTCTGGGGCCATTTTGTCAGCAGTATCCCGGCATCGACGTAGCTCTCAAGGTGATCAACCGCCAGCAGGTTTTGGAGCGGATGAGCAACAACATGGACGATCTCTACGTGATGGGGATGCCGCCAGAAGATCTGGACGTGGTGGCACAACCTTTTCTGGAAAATCCCTTGGTGGTGATGGCCCCCATTCATCATCCGCTGGTGGGCCAAAAGCGGATCCCTCTGGCGCGCATTGCCCAAGAACCTTTTTTAGCCCGTGAACCCGGCTCCGGCACCCGCATGGCTGTAGAGCGGCTTTTTGAGAAGCATAACCTAAAGCTCAACATTCGCATGGAGATAGGCAGCAGCGAAGCTATCCGCCAAGGCATTGTGGGTGGATTGGGCATTTCGGTTTTGTCTCAGCATGTGTTGGCCTTGGGGGGGTGGCAGCATCATCTGGCTATTTTGGATGTGGAAGAGTTTCCCATTCGGGGGTTCTGGCATTTGGTCTATTTGCGCTCTAAGCGTCTTTCGGTGGTGGCCAAAGCTTTTGCCGACTTTCTTCTTTCCCAGGTTTCTCAAATGGAGCTGGACTTTGTGGCTAAAGAGCAGCACAAATCCAATTCAAATCCCAATCCAAATCCGCTTTCCGGCAAAGAGGCTGAAGCACAGCCGAGAGCTCTTGTCGCAACCCCCGGATCCCCTCAAAGTCGTGAGTGAACAATACTCGCAAAAACCCCAGGTAAGCCCGCGCCCACTCGTCTTCCGGATCCAGCTCGACGATCTGTTGAAAATGCAACTGAGCTGCTTCTGGTTGTAACAGCGCCGCCAACATCAAGCCCAGTTGGTAGTGGCTTTGGATTTGCTGGCTCGGTTGGCCTTGGGCAGTAGCCTGTTGCCGTTCCCCCTCCAGCAGTTGCCGTACCAGGATGCGATCTGGATCCGTCAAAAAAGTCGGGTATTGCAGGGTTGTCCAGGCATTGAGGTAAAGGGAGAGGGCCTGCAGATCCCCAGCGGCAGCAGCTCTGGCCGCCTCGCGGAGAGGAAACAAGGGATCCGTTACAAGGAAGGGGCCTTCCTTCGGGAAGCTCGACAGGGATCCTCTCCAGGATTGGTGTAGGGAATGGCGGATCCCTTTGGGCAACTGCCATTCCAGGTGGAGAAGGCCACCTCTTGGGAAGTCGGTTGTGGGCAGCGTCAAGATCTCTTCCACCAGCCAGCCGCCTGTTGAGTTGAGCTGCAGGCGATTCTGCCCCAACACCCAGGCCCGCTTCTCCAAAACCCGTCCTTGCCCGTCTTCCAGCCGCGCCCAGACCAGCGTTTGGGCCAAGTTCTGAGCTGGGCCTTGCCAGCGCAACTTCCAGGCCGGGATCCCCAGCTCCAACAGCGCCTCAACCTCCACCAGCTCCACCTCCTCAGCTTCAAGAGGCCACTCCTGTACCGTCACCTTTGAAAAGCGAGGGAAGTAAGTGTGCGGCCGACCCACCGTAGGCAACTCCACCGCCGGATCTTGTCGCCAGTCTGGGCTGCTGCGCAGGTGCTGCCGGATCTGCTCCTTAGTCGGGCCATAAGGGCCAATAATTCCCTGTTCCCCTTCGGCATCCACAAACCCATCCAGCAAGGATAGCTCCAGCTCCGGCCAGGGGGTTTGCCCAGCAGCGCGGAATGTAACCGGCCAGCGCTGAAGAGCCGCCAAGTAGGTGAGGGTTTCGGAAGAGATCAGCTCTGTATTGGGGAGAACTCCCAGCGTGGTGGTCAAACCTGGCTGGATCAAGGATTGGATCCACTGGGTCAGCTCCTGCGTGGGGTGCTTCCCCTGCCAGCGCATCTGGATCCCCGTCCACAGAGGGGCCACCCCTGGGGTGAGGGGCCGACCCAAATTGGCCAAGGCCAAGCAGCCCAGAACTAGCCCTGCACAGACTCCCCTTTGCAAAGCCCACGCACCCCAGCGTTCCTCCAACCACCGGCAAGCCTTTTGGATCCCGCCTGCTGATAACACGGCCAAGAGAGGCAGCAGGGGTAGGGTGAAGCGCACATCTTTGATGTCCACCAGGGTGTAGAGAAGGTAGCCCGAACCGTAGGTGGCCCACAAGACTGCCTCTCGCCTGTCCAGGGATCCCCACAACGTCAGCAGCGGCAGCCCACACAGAAAAGGGCTCATCTGCAGGGGCAAAAGGCGCAAGTAGGCAGTCCACCAGCACAGGGATCCCGCTGGGCAAGTGATGTAGTAGTGGGCAGTCTCGGCGTAAGCCCAGCCATTGCTGAGCACAAACAGCCAATTGGCCCCATACCAGGGCCAGCACAAAAGCAGCATCACACCCATCCCCAAGGCCAAGTGGGCCAGCCGCGCCGGCCAAGGGATCCCTTTCCACCACCCCACCGCTTTCCCAGAGCGCCAGAGGGCCTGACCTGCAACTCCCACCAAAGGCAGCAGCAAAAACAGCACCCCCGTCCACTTGGTGAGCAACACCGCCGCCACCCCCGCTCCCACCCCCACCGCCCCCCACCAGGAAGGCTTCTCCCCATAGGCCCACAGCGCCCAAAACGCCAGCGTCACCGCCACCACCAGCGGCAACTCCAACATGTACACGTGGGCCAAAGCCGTGATCCCCGGATAGAGGAGCAGCAGCGCCGCCGCCAGCCAGCCCACTTCCCAGGAGCGATAGACCCGCTGTCCCAGCCGCTGGGTTGCCAGAACCAGAACCCCCAGCAACACCAAGTTGAGCAACTGCCCGTCCGCCCGGCTGAAGGGATGCAGAGCCGCCAAGGGGATCCCCAGCCAATAGGCCAAAGGGGGGTAGCGCTGGTTCAAATGCAAAAACTGCTGCCCCCACAGCCCATCCCAGCGAAACCGTCCCAGGTGAAGCCCAAACGCCTGCGCCTGCAACAAATGCTGCGCCTCATCCCAGGCTGGCGGCAAGGGATCCGTCCAATTCCAGATCACCAGCAGCAGCAGGGCCACCATCCCCAGCCCGGCCCACCACCGTAGGAAAGGGATCCCCGGCCTGTGGGGTCTCTCCGGCAATGTCTCTCTCTCCTCGTCTGTACCGTTCATGCTTTGAAAACAATCCGCAGAGATTCAGCAGACATTGGGATCCCTTGCAACTGCCACCTGGCCTTGCCCCCCAGAGCTAAACTCAACCTGTGTCATTCTCAGCGCTCCTCCCATAGACCGAGAGCTTCAGCATCCCATGATCGCTCCATCTGCCGGCCCAGAAGGGGTTTGGATCCTTGCGGATCAACTCCACCCCCAGCAATCCGCCCTCGCTTCCCTATCAACCCTATCCCCAGACCGAGTTCCCGTCATTCTCATCGAATCTCACCGGTGGGCCAGCTCCCGCAACCACCATCAGCAGAAATTGGTGCTGGTCTGGTCGGCCATGCGCCACTTTGCCCAAGAACTGCAACAGCGGGGCTACCCGGTCACCTACGTGGAAGCCGACAGCTATGCCGAGCCCCTGCAAACCTGGGCCAAGCAACATCAACTGCAGCAGATCCGCCTCATGCAGCCCGCCGATATTCCCGTCCGAGATGAAATAGAAAAGCTGAGATCCACCCTCCCTTGCCCCCTCCTGATCTTGGAAAACAACCACTTCCTCTGGACAGCTGATCAATTTATCGAGTGGGCCTCAGGCCGCAAGCGCCTGCTTCTGGAAGACTTTTACCGCGAAGGGCGAAGACGCTTCCGCATTCTCATGGACGGCCCCAAGCCCCTGGGCGGGCGCTGGAACTACGACCGGGAGAACCGCCATCCTCCCAAACCGGGAATGCGCTATCCTCGGCCCCTCACCTTTTCCCCCGATGCCATTACCCAGGCTGTCATCGCAAAAGTTAGGCAACACTACGGCCATCACTTCGGATCCTTAGAAGGATTTGGCTGGGCCGTCACCCGCGCCCAAGCCCTGCAAGTGCTTGATCACTTCATCCACGAGCGCCTGCCCCACTTCGGCCCCTGGCAAGACGCCATGCAAGCCGGGGAAGACTTCCTTTTCCACTCGCTGCTTTCTCCCTACCTCAACTTGGGCCTGCTCACCCCCCACGAAGTCATTGCCGCCGCCGAACGGGCTTACTATCAGGGTGGGATCCCCCTGCCCTCCGCCGAAGGCTTCATCCGCCAGATCCTGGGCTGGCGGGAGTACATGCGCGGCTTCTACGAATACCAAATGCCCAACGGCTATGCCCAGAAGAACTTTTTTGGCCACCAGCGACCCCTGCCAGAGTTTTTTTGGACGGGCAAAACCGACATGGCCTGTCTGCAGCACACCCTGGATCAAATTCGCCGTCATGGTTATGCCCACCACATCCAGCGGCTAATGGTGCTCAGCAATTTCGCCCTCATCAGTGGCATTCAGCCCCAGGCAGTAGAAGCGTGGTTTCAGGATGTGTTTATCGACAGCTACGACTGGGTGATGCAGCCCAACGTCATCGGCATGGGCCTTTTTGCCGATGGGGGCATGCTCTCCACCAAACCCTATGCCGCCTCTGCTCAGTACATCCGCAAAATGAGTGACTACTGCCGCCATTGCCGCTACAATCCCAGCGAAAAGGTTGGCAAACAAGCCTGCCCCATCAATACGTTGTATTGGGACTTCCTGTTGCGTCAGCGATCCCTCTTAGCCCCCTTGGGCAGAATGAAATGGGTATTGATCCATTTGGATCGCATGGAACCGGAGCTGAAGGCCCAGATCCAGGCGCAAGCCGCTGCTTGGTGGGATCCCTTGCAATCTGCACTCGACGAACAGAGTCCATCTCATTTGCAATCTGTCTAAGCACCAGAAGATTAAGCATCCGGTAAAATTGAGGCACCCTCCTACCCACCTGTCGCTTTGTAAGGACTGCAAGCCATGAAATGTCCCCGCTGCAGCAAACAAGAAATCCGAGTTTTGGAATCTCGTTCGGCAGAAGGTGGCCAGAGTGTGCGGCGGCGGCGAGAATGCATGTCCTGTGGCTACCGCTTCACCACCTATGAGCGCATCGAGTTCATGCCCATCATGGTCATTAAACGGGATGGATCCCGCGAAAGTTTCAACCGCAACAAGATCCTGCAAGGGGTGATGCGTGCCTGCCAAAAAACCCCCGTCACCGTCAGACAGATGGAAGAGCTGGTCAATGAGATCGAAGAAAAGCTGCAATTGGAAGATGCCCAAGAGGTAACCAGCCTGCGCATCGGCGAGATGGTGCTGGAGCGCCTGCAACACCTAAGTGAGGTGGCCTACGTGCGCTTTGCCTCCGTTTATCGCCAGTTTCAGGGTATAAAAGACTTTGTCAATGAGCTGGAACAGTTGGAACCACCTCTGCGACGGGATCTGGAGCGGCTGCTGCGGGACTCCTCTGCCTCAGATTCCGAATCTTCAGGCTCCCCGGACTTGGTGGGGGAGTATTCGTGACGTGGGAACGACAGCGCAAGCCGGCCCTCCCTGGAAGCAGCGGGGAAATGGCGCTTGTGGGCGGGAAAAATTGCTGTGAAGGGATCGCCCATTCCAAAGGCTTAGCGGTATGCTTGGGGTAGCAATCGCGGCTTACACTAAAGCTAGAGCTGCACGCCTTTAGATTGCCGGTGTTCAGCACTATCCTTGGAGATCCCTGATATCTTGGATCCCTCTGTGTCAAGCTGTCCCAGCCCCCTGTCCTTCCGAGTCGATCCCAATTTATGCAATACGGTTTTCGGGGTTCTAGCCCCTCTGGCGCTCGCAACAGCAACAGTAACCCCAGTGGCTTTCGCTCCCCTGCCGCAATGGAGACGGGGCCAGGGGTGGTGCCGATTCAGGTGTATCAACAAGTGGCCGAAGAGTTGGAGTCTGCCCGTCAGCAGGTAAGCCTGCTTTCCTCGGAAAACCAGCACCTGCGCGCTCTGCATCAGCAGTTGTCTGGAGAGCTCGCTGCCATCACCCGAGAGTTCCAGGGGCAATTGGGCCACACCCTGAAGCGCCTGCAGCAAATCAGCCTACGGCTTGCTGACGCAAATGGCCAGGCTGCCCAAGTTGCTGCAGCTTCTGAAGCCTCTTTCCAACAGAACAGCCCGACTGCCAATCCCGGCCAACCGGAAGCCCCTCCCAGCTACGATTTTTTGAATCGCCTCAAGCGCCGACAGGCCCGCAACGAGACCCCCTCCTTCTCATCCAACGGCTTTGCCCCGTCCTCCTTTGATTCCCTTCGCCACCCTTCCACCCACACCTCTGCCGAGCCCTACCCCCGCACTGGCTACCAGGTTCCTTCCCTGGACGAGTTGATGCAGGATAGGGGCGGCCCGGATCCCTATCTCGGCGAGGCAGACTCCTCAGCCTATTCCACCGGCATTTATCAGCGGGTACGGGAGCAACATCACGGATCCCAGGGCTCTGCCGTCCTTTGGATGGCCGCTGCAGTCGTCTTAGTCATTGGATCGTTTGGGTTGGGATTTGTAGCCGTACAGCCGTTTTTGCGCAACAACCCACCGCCCGTGCAAGCACCCTGAGAGCTATTCACAGGATGCTCCAAAAGCCCGCTGGCGGGGTTAGGATGCCCCCAATGCGCTCCGCACCACTGACGAATGACCAGGGGTTATATCTGTGATCCAGGCTGTCGCTGCTCCTCTGACGCCTAACACATTCTTCGAGCATATGCCCGACGAGGGCCGCTTTGAGCTGTGCAATAGAGTCACGGTCAAAATGCAGCCCACAGGTTCTCACCAAATTTTCGGGCTGGAGGCCCGCACCATAGCCGCAGGCTTGGTGTCGAGAGGAAAGCCCTCCTCCATATAGGTTTGCTGGTCAAAAGTCTGGATAAACTACAATAAGCCCATGAGCCAGACTATATCGGTACGTTGCAAGCTGATAGTCCCACAAGAGTTGCGTCAAGAAATTGACCGCACTTTGCAGGGCTTTGCGAACGCTTGCAACCAGATTCTCGACACCGCCAAACAAAAGAACTGCTGGAACACCGCCAAGCTGCACCACTTGGTCTATCGGCCGGTAAGGGCAGCAACGGGGCTGAAAGCCAACCACGTCTGTCAGGCGCTCCGTCGGGTGATTAGCAATGCCAAGGCGGTGAAGCAAGTCCACAAGTTCCGCCCCACCAGTCTGACTTTGGACGCTCGTACTTTTAAGTACCGAGAGTCCGACCAAGCCGTGGGCGTGACCCTGATGAGCGGGCGAGTCTGGCTCAAGCTCAAGATTGGCGGTTATCAAATCGCTTTGCTGCGGGGGCAAACGCCCACCAGCGCTACTCTGTCCAAGACCAAGCAAGGGGACTACTACATCAACATCGCTGTTGAGCTGGATACTCCCCCGACTGGCAAGACTCCAAAGGTAATCGGAGTTGACTTGGGCAGGCGGGATATCGCCACCGCTAGCAACGGACGCTCTTGGAGTGGAGAACACATCCAGGCCGTCCGTGACCGGTTCAGCCGTGTACGCGCCAAGGTTCAATCCAAACGCACTCGCAGCTCTAGGAGGCTGCTGAGAAGGCTCTCTGGGAGAGAACGGCGCTACCAGACATGGCTGAACCATAACATCAGCAAAACCTTGGTCAAGGATGCCCAGGCTATTGGTGCGGCACTGGCTTTTGAAGACTTGACAGGCATCAGAGATTGCCTGAATCAGAAACCTCGGAGCAAAGCCGAACGGCGCAGGACTAACAACTGGGCGTTCTACCAGCTCAGGATGTTTGTGACATACAAGGCTGCCATTGCTGGAGTGCCTGTGGTGCTGGTGCCGCCTGCCTACACCAGTCAGACCTGTCATAACTGCCTGCACATCCACCCTGAGCGGGGTAAGTCCTACCGCAATGGTAAGTCGTTCAAGTGTGGACACTGCGGGTGGGAAGGGGATGCTGACCATAACGCTGCTCAGGTGATCTCTCTCCTTGGGGCGACTGTAAACTCGCCTGAAATTCCGAAACTTAGCTGTCCTCTGGGTCAGCTAGGGATTGGGATAAAGCCCGCACCCTGCGCATAGCGCGGGTGTCGGGTAGTTTACAAGCAGGTGGCGAGCTTTTTGGCATAGCGGTTAGCGGTGCCCACGCGCAAATCCAGCAAGATCAAATCCGCTTTTTTGCCCACCTCCAAGCTGCCGATTTCCCCTTCCAGACCCAGACAGGCGGCACTGCCTTGTGTAGCCATCCACAAAGCCTGTTGCGCCGGCAGAGCAGCTCCATCCCCCGATCCCAACCGCTGCAGAAACACCGCCAACCGCATCTCCTCGATTCGATTTCTTCAGCCCCCACATGCACACAGTGGGCGGCCAAGGTCTGAGCACTCAGGGATCCCCAGCGTTTCAAACACTGCACCGGGGTCAATCCATAGCGAGCCTGTAGAGTTTCCACTCCCCGGCGAGTTTCCGCCAAGTGGGTGTGCAGCCCCACTCCATACCTTTGGGCTAGAGCGGATCCCTGGACAAAACTCTCAGGATGGCCAGAATAAGGAGCATGGAACTTGACCCAGATGTAAATTTGCCCCTCCCCGCGTCCATGCCAAACCTGGATCAAAGCCTCCGTGTCCGCCAGGGATTCTCCCACTCCCCTCGGTTCGTCGATCACCTGTGGGCTGAGGATCCCTCGTAACCCCGACTGCAAGCTCACTGCTGCTGCTAGATGTCGATAGATGCCAAGGGTAACTACGGATAGGATCGTGAAGTTGGATTACATCCCCCCCTCTCCCATGCCGTACACGAAGACCGCTCTGGCAGAACGAGCCAACTGGTGTAGAGCAGGTAACATGGCAAGCTAATGGTCGACAAAACTGTTACCTCACTAGCTTGCCTTCACCCAATGGTGTCAGCTTTCAGGTAGAGAGGCTTGACGGAAGCCAACCCCCCTATTAGTTGGGTTCCTCTTGATTGGGTTAGGGTGGTGGGCCTGGCACCGAGCTAGGTTGCCAGCAGGTCGCCCTGCCAGTAGGTTCGCCGCTGATGCGTTTCACGTCCGAGTT
>NZ_JBSSAG010000056.1:0-10909 GCF_054058395.1 Thermostichus sp. OS-CIW-26
CACATGGCCGGCACTGCGTTTTTAAAGGGCGTCGGCTACGGTCGGCGCTATCCTTCCCTGCCCTGAAGGACGGGGCTTGCCGCGCCTTTTGGTCAATGGGATCCCTCTCCTCAGGGCACGACCAACACCGGGCAGGGGGCAAGATCGATCACGCGGTGGCTGACAGAGTTATTCTGCCCCTCTCCGGAGAGGGTGAGGCCGCGGGATCCCATTACAATTAGGCTAATCTCCAGCTCGTCTGCCACATCACAGATGACAAAAGGCACCTTTCCCTCTCGATACTCACTCTTGACGCTGTTGAGGCCGATTTGATGCAGGCCAGACTCCGTTTGCTTGAGCAGGTTGTGGATGTTTTGCCGAGCTTGTTCCGCCCTCTCCGCGTCCAGCTCCGCGGCATCCAGTACAGAGAGCAAGTACACCTGACTTTTGTAGCGCTGCGCTATGTCTGCCACCAAGGGCAAGGCGTGGCTGGTCTCACGCGAGTTGTCGATGGGAAAGAGCAGCTTGTCGAACATAGTCGCGGATTCCGCGGTCAAGCCCATTCCCTATCCAAGTTGGGGGCTTGCCCTATTCTATCAATTTTACCGGGAGCTCAATGGCCTCATTCCACCCCTGCCCGTTTTCCTGTTGTCAGGGGCTCCACCTGGGCTGCTTCGCCCTAGCTGCAAACGGAGCTCCTCTGCTGTTTGGATGAGTAGCCATTCTATCATCCCGCGAAAGTCCAGCCGCCCTAAGCCATGCTGGGCTGAAGTTTACGCAATTCCTGCCAAAAATCCATTATTTTCAGATTGACCAAACTTGGAAAAGAATAATGAAAAAAGTGTCGCCCCCCAGGGCAAAACCACATTTGATCCCCTGGCTTTAGGTGGTTTCTCCACTTCTCGAGCGAAGCAGGATCCACAATGGGGTCATCCTTGCTGGCGCAAACCAACATCGGCACCGACACTTTCTGGGCTGGAATCGCTATCACCTGAAATAGGGAGTGAGGTATGGGAGAAGTATCCAAATCTTTAGCCAGAGCATAGGAGAGTGAGCGTGCTCGCCACTGTTCTGAAGTAGGTAGAAGGCTCTGGGCTATACGCACCAAGAGTTGTTCCCGACTCCAGCAAAAGATTTTTCGCTGCACATAGAAATGGGCATGCCAAGTGGTAGCAGGCCAACCTCCCACGGCCAGCAAGGTCAGAGACTGTACCCGCTGTGGGTAACGGCAGGCAAAAAGATAAGCGGCCACCCCGCTCAAGCCGTGGCCGATAAGATGAACGGGTCGATCCCAAGCTTTGAGATATTCGTATAGCAGCGTGATTACAGTCTCCAGGCTACAAGGCTCATCCTGGGTTTGGTGGTACTCCCAGTAGGCTATCCGAAAGCATTTCCCCAGGGATCCTAATAAAGGCTGATCAAAGAGCTTGAGACTGGGAGAAATGCCCAGATACAGGGCCTCAAAAGCGAGCGCAGAAGCGGAGCTTAAACTCATATTCGCTATTCCATCTCGACTGTTAAAACCATCAAGGCTGCTAGCCAAACAAAAGATCTACAAAGTCCAGTAGCCAGAAACCAACCGGCAAAGTGCGGTTGAACCATGCAATTGTGAACAGTGCAATTGCCATTGGAAAATGCGGCCCAAAGGATCCGAGCCGATCTGGATAGAGGAGAGGGGACAATACCCCTCTCCTTTCTGCAGATCCCCGAACCAGGGAGCCTCAAACCTCATTCACAGCCCAGGCAAAATCTGGGCCAACACGTCCGCACTGTTCAGGAGCATGTAGGCAAACAGGGCACCGCCAACGCCGCCCACCAGAAACCCTCCCGCCAACTGGCTCCAGCCGGCACGGGTGCGCAAGTTTTCGGGCAAGTCCTCCGATCCTGCCGGTACTCGCACCGGCTGAGGGGATCCCTGCGATTCCGCCATCAGTTGCACTCCCGGCGTCGGATAGGCCACCTCTCCATAGGGGGTGTTCACCACCGCCACCAGCCGCGAGCGCGGAAAAGAGACTCGTCCATAGATCGAAAGACAAACCGTTAGGATCAGCACCAGACCAATGGCCGCCAGCGTACCTGCCGTCAGGGCTTGCTCCGAATTCCGCAGCGGACTCAACTTGTAAAACGGCCCCACCAGGAAGTACCCATGGGCCATGCCGATCTCCAAACCGCGCAGGAAAGGCGACAAGCCCTCCCGGTAGATGGGCAGGTTTTGCAGCAGCAGCAGGGTGAGATCGCCCTGGTTTACCGGCGTGTCCAAGTTGCCCACCTGGGGATCTGTGGCTCGCACCCAGCCCCCGCGCTGGAAGTCAAAGCCGCTGGCCGCCGCCCGCGCCCGGATGGCATGCCAGATGTGCCCCGCCAAAAACAGGATCCCCAAGACAAAGTGGGCTGTAGCCAACCAGGTACGGCTGCTTACAATTCCCCTTTCGTCAGCGGCCAGCCCCAGCGGCCCGTAAAAAGCCGCAGGGTAGGCGATCTCATTGACGCTGACAAAATAGGCCGCCAAGATGCCCATGTAAGCCAGGGCCCCCAGGCTGTAGGAGAGGTAGGCTTCGCCCGAGTAGATCAAGACTTGCTTGGCCCAGGCAAAGGGGCGCGTGGCTATGTGCCACCATCCCCCCAGCACGCAGAGCAGGCCCACGTAGATGTGTCCCCCCACCAGGTCTTCCAGGTTGTCCACGGCGGCCATGCCCTGCTGACCCATCAGCGGCGTCAAGTAGGCGAAGATCCGCAGCGGATTGAGGGTGGGATCCGCAACGATCCGCACGCGGCCCAGGTTGGCATCGTACAGCCCTCCCCAAAAGAGAGCCTTGGCCACCAGCAGCCATGCACCCAGCCCCAGCAGCAGCAGGTGGATGCCGAGGATGGTGGTCATCTTGTCGTCATCTTCCCAGTCGTAGCCGAAAAACTCGGCAAAGGTTTTCCCCTTGCTCAGCACCTCTGGTCCCAAAAGGGCATGGAAGATCCCTCCTGCCCCCAGCACTGCCGAGGCAATTAGGTGCAGAACGCCCACCACAAAAAAGGGATAGGGATCCGTAACCACCCCTTCTGCGTTGACGCCGATGCCCAAGCTGGCCAGATGGGGCAACAAAATCAGCCCCTGGCTGTACATAGGTTGATTTGGATCCCAGTGGGCCACCTCGAACAAGGTCATGCCGCCGGCCCACAGCATGATCAGCCCCGCATGGGCCACGTGGGCCCCCAGCAGCTTTCCGGATAGGTTGAGCAAACGAGCATTCCCTGCCAACCAACTGACCTGAGGGGATCCCTCAGCAGAAGTAGGCGATGAAGATAGAACTGCGCCGGTCATGACAAACTCCCACAGTATCAATGACAAGTTAAGAAGCCGGGTTTGAATTACAGATTGAAGAGCGTTTTTAGTTTAGCCGTCCACTCTTTAATTCGTTTTTCCGTCAGCTCTGGTTGGTTATCTTCGTCCAGAGCAAGGCCGACAAACTCACCGTCAACCACTCCCTTAGACTCGTTGAACTCGTAGCCTTCTGTAGGCCAGGAGCCGACATTTTTGCCGCCACGCTCGGCAATTTTTTTGGCCAGGATCCCCATGGCATCTTGAAAGTTGTCGGGATAGCCCAACTGATCCCCAACTCCAAAGTAGGCTACCGTCTTACCGGAAAAATCGATCTCATCCAAATTTGGGAAAAAACCATCCCAATCAGCCTGAAGCTCCCCAATATTCCAAGTTGGACAGCCGATGATTAAGTAGTCGTACTTCTCAAAGTCCTCAATGCTGGCCTCGGCAATGTCAATTAAATCTACATTGTCTTCGCCCAGCTCTTTTTGAATCATCTCGGCAGCTCTTTCGGTATTTCCGGTTTGAGTGCCGAAAAATAGACCTATTTTTGCCATTGCTCCTACCTCGAAACTGCAAGTGCGAAGCTCAAAATCAGATGGCTAGATAGTCAATGCCTTCAGCGTGCCGTTAGGCCTGCTGTGCAGCGAGCTCTACTCTGCCGGTACGGAAATTGAATCCTCGGGCTTTCAGGGCATGGAAAAGGTGGCCCTGAAGGAAGAAAAAGGCCAGCCAAAAGTGGGCATTGGCCAGCCAAACCCTAGACGTGAGAGCCTCTCCTTGCTCAAAAAAGGGATAGCGATCCAAGCCCACCTGAAGCAGCGGCCCATAGAAAACTTCGGGATAGACCACTGGGTTAACGGCAACGAAATAGGCGGCAATAAATCCCATCAAGGCCAAAGCTCCCAAGCTGTAGGAAAGATAAGCTTCCCCAGACCAGATAAAAATCCGTTCTGCCCAGGCAAAAGGCTTGGTCGCGATATGCCAAACCCCACCTGACACCAGGAGCAAGCCCAGCCAGAGGTGGCCGCCCACCACGTCTTCTAAAGTGTCCACCCCGGCGATCCAGTGGCGCCCTTCTATGCCCAACAGGTGGCCAAAGGGGTTCCAGTTGGGAGACACCAGGCGCACCTCTCCTGCCACCGGGTCGAACAAGCCGCCAAACACCACTGCCTTGAGCACCAAAAGCCAGGCTCCCAATCCCAGCAGCACCAGGTGGATCCCTAGGATGGTGGTCATCTTGTTTTTGTCTTGCCAGTCGTAGCTAAACAGGGGAAAGGCTTTGGGATCCAGCACCGCCGGCCCGCGCAGGGCATGAAAAATGCCGCCAAACCCCAAAAAGGCAGAGCTGATGAGGTGGATCGCTCCCACCGCAAAGTAGATATCCGTATCCAGGACTTCCCCGCCGGATCCCACCCCCAGCCCCAAGCTGGCCAGGTGGGGCAAGAGAATCAGCCCCTGCTCATACATCGGTCGGCTGGGGTCAAACTTGGCCAACTCGATCAGGGTCATCGCCCCTGCCCAGAGAACGATCAGCCCGGCATGGGCCACATGCGCCCCCAGCAGCCGGCCAGAAAGATCGGTCAAACGGGCGTTGCCCGCCCACCACGGGATCTGTTGTTGCGAGCTAGATCCCCCTTCTTGCTTGAGTGTCGTCGCTGTCATCTCCGCTCCTCTTGCGTTTCTAAACAAGCTTTTCTAGGAAAAGGCCAGAGACCTTGCCCCAGGCCCGCCTCTGGCCGCACGGACACATCCTTTCGAGACACGTAACCAACTGTTGAGAGTAAATCTCAACAGCGAGCTGTGACCTACTCTAGGCTTCTTGCAAACAAATATCAATGTCTTTAGAGTTAAGTTTTGTTAAGAGTCGGACTTGTATCCGCCCATAGCCCCACCTGGGGAAGCTGCAGATGGAAGCTGGCCCGCAGAGGGACGAGCCGGGCGATCCGGTGGCAGCCGGTGATAAAAATCTCTCCCTTCTTAAGATTGAGTCGCAATAGCTGGATTACAATCAAGCCAAAGTTGGCCAAGTCGAGGGCAAAGGAGTCGGAGGAGATGTCGAGGTATCTGAAGCTGTGGACGGGGATAGGGCTTTATGTTCTGGTCAGCGGGGCCGCTTGCGGGGAAACCCAAAAGGATCCCTCGGCTGCGGGCGGCGGGGATCCACCGGCCCTGAGCCAGGCTTCGCCTCAGCAGGCAGCTCAAATGAACCCGGAGTGTCGGCCTATCCCGGTGGATGGCGGCGGCGAGGGTGGGGAAGAAGGGGCAGGCTCTCGCCGGCCAGCCGTTGTGCTCTCTCCTGAGCAGCGGTTTCAGGATCGGCAGATTTTGCTCGACTTTGCCGATCAGGTGGTGATCCCTGCCTATGAGCAGTTGGTCGCCGATACCCAGGCCCTGTCTCAGGCCATCCAGGCCTTCGTGCAAGATCCCAATGCCCAGACTTTGCAAGCGGCTCGCCAGGCTTGGTCTGTTGCCCGCATCACTTGGGAGGAGAGCGAGGCTTTTGCCTTTGGGCCGGCGGCTTATTTGGGGCTGGATGCGGATTTGGACGAATGGCCCCTGAACGAGGTGGAGGTGCTGGAAGTTCTCAACAGCGGCGATCCCCTCACTCCAGAGACCGTGGCCGAGTTGGAAAGCGGGCAAAAGGGATTTCATGCCGTGGCCTTCTTGCTCTTTGGCGTGGATAACAACAAGTCTTTGCAAGACTTTACCGAGCGGGATCGGGAGTACTTGGCTGCCCTTGGCCCAGTTTTGGCGGATACGGCGGCAAAGCTGCTCAAAAGCTGGACAGAGGGAGTGCAAGGGCTGCCTGCTTTTCGCGAAGAATGGGTAAAAGCCGGCGAGGGCAGCAAGAGTTATCTCACGCTGCAAGCTGCTGCTGAAGAAATAGCCCAAGGTATTCTCGGCATGTTGGACGAGCTGGGCAAGGTCAAAATTGGCGAAGCCTTCGCCCAGCAAAATCCTTTTCTGCTGGAAAGTCGCTTTGCCCACCATTCGCTGCCGGAGTTCCAGGCCAATGTGCGCAGCGTTCAGTATGCTTACTTGGGCGGATTTAGAGATAGAAAAGGTCGTGGCCTGAGCCAATTTGTCCGGGACATCAATCCCAATTTGGATAGTCAAATTCAGTCGGAGTTACAAGCAGCGGCGGCGGCTCTCCAGGGGATCCCTGCCCCTATCGAAAAAAGCCTTTGCGATGCCAATGCCCGTGGATCTATTACTGCCGCTATGGAAAAAATTGAAGACGCTTTCGACAGCTTTGCTCAGGAAGTTGTGCCGCTCCTGCAGTAGTAAGAAAGTCCCAAAAGAGCTGAGTTGCCGATATTTTGATAGCCGATGCGTCGTCTTCTCCAGATTTTCATGCTGGGATTGGCCTCTCTTTGGGCGGCGAGCTTTCTGGCTTTCCCCGCTGCCCCAGAGGGATCCTAGCCATTGCCCCCTCGAGCGGGTGGCGAAACAACCCTTTGGAACCGCACCTCAACAGCCTACGAGCAGCCGGCTCCCAACTTGGATCCCCGCTGGGCCAGGTTGCATGCCCTGGGGGACATCGCCTTTGAGGCTCGCTTCGTCACCGCTCCGGCGCCTGTTAACCCCGGCCTTGGGCCTCTGTTCAACAACAACTCCTGCGCCGGTTGTCATGTTAAAAACGGCCGAGGTTTTCCTGACAAGGGGCAGCGGGTCGTCAGAGTCAGCCAGGTTGGATCCCTGGATAGAAGCGGGGATCCCCAGCCTTTTGGATGGGAGGCCATTGCTCCTCATAGCAACACTCCCCCTGTGGCCGGCATCGGCACGCAGGTTCAAGAAAAGGCCGTTCGGGGCTATCGGCCAGAGTCCAAGGTGGAGTTGCACTGGGTAGAGCAGACCAGAGAGTACGCCGACGGAACTCCCTACAGGCTGCGTTCTCCTGTTGTAAAGCTGTTAACTCTGGAGGGATCGCCCATCGATCCTGTCCTCATCTCCCTGCGGATCCCCCAGCCGGTGTTTGGAGCGGGCCTACTGGAGGCCGTTCTCGCTTCTAGGATCCTGGCAGCAGCCGATCCTGACGACGCCGATGGGGATGGCATCTCTGGCCGCCCCAACTTGGTTTGGGATCAAGAGCAGCAGCGTCTGGTGCTGGGACGGTTTGGTTGGAAAGCCAATACCCCCAACCTCAGGCAACAAACTGCGGCCGCCTACGCCAACGACATGGGTGTCACGAATCCTCTTTTTCCGGCCGCGGATGGCAGCCAAGATATCGACGAGGCCACTCTCCAAGCGACAACCGTTTACGTGCAAACCCTGGCCGTGCCTGGCCGCGCCCTTTGGCAGGATCCCCAAGTTCAGCGAGGGGAAAAGCTCTTCGTCCAAGCTCAATGCGCCAAGTGTCACCGACCAGAGCTACAAACCGGCATTCATGAGATCCCTGCCCTGGCCAACCAAGTCATCCACCCCTACACCGATTTGCTGTTGCATGACATGGGCGAAGGACTAGCAGATGGCCGCGCTGACTTCGAGGCCACGGGCCGAGAATGGCGCACCCCCCCTTTGTGGGGCATCGGCTTGTCGCAGACAGTTCTGCCCTCCTCCGGCTATTTGCACGATGGCCGCGCCCGCAGCCTCGAGGAGGCCATTCTCTGGCATGGGGGAGAAGCTGAACGCTCCCGCGAGATCTTTAAAAATATGGCTGCTGAAGACAGAGAAGCCCTGCTCTATTTTCTTCGATCCCTCTAGAGCTCTGCCCATTTCCGCAGCAGGTTCGCGTAAACTTTGGAGATCAAATCAAAGTGGCGTGTCTTGCCCGATTCCTGAAACATCTGCTGCCGCACAGTCTGTAAATCAAAGAGGATCTCGCGTTCTTGCGGATCCCTAATTAGGCTTTGAACCCAACTGACGGCAGCATAGCGGATCCCACGGGTTACAGGCTCAACTCGGTGCAAGGTGGAAGCAGGATAGAGGATCAAAGCACCCGCCGGCAGCTTGTAGGCTTGCTCCCCCTCGCTACTCTCGATCTTCAGCTCACCGCCATCATAGTCTTCAGGGGCACTTAGAAATAGCGTAAAGGAAATATCCGTGCGCATCAGCTGATGCCGATCGAGCATCAGCGCATCGTCGGTATGAGTGCCATAGGACATTCCCGCTTCGTAGCAGCTAATTAAAATGGAATGAATGAGCTTGGGCCGGGCAGCCATCTGGAACAACAAGTTACGCTCTAGAGCTGCCAAGATAATCTCCTCTATCTTCCGTTGCTGAAGGGATCCCTTTGGCATTTGCCTATTGTTTTTGACAAGCCTGGCATTCCAGCCTGCCGTCAGAGCACCATCCACAAATTCAGCATCGGCTATGAGGGACAGAATCTGTTGCAATTCTGCTAAACTAAGAACATCGCCAATACACAAGATCATTATCAACCTCTAAAAAGCAAAATACATGACACCTTCTACACTAGCAAAACAAGCCTTATGAAAATCATGCCTACTTCGAGCATCCCTCGGAAACCTTAAGCATCTAGCAGAGAAAGTAGAGATCTTTTGCCCTATGCAGCCACCTTCTGGTATTCGACAAAAAGAGCTCTGCGAGCTATTGGGCTTAGACTACAAGGCTGTTGCCACCGAGGCAAAGCGTCTGGGCTTGAGCACACATGCCTATCTGCAACAGAAAACAGGTTGGATCCTGAAGGATGAACTCTATTATCCGCCCGGCACTACCTTTGACAAGTCAGCAGATGGCGAGTCAGTAGGATCGTCCCCTACCCCCTCAGAGGATTTGTCCTCTAGCAGCAAAATCAATTCCAGAAAAAGGAAAGACATCCTCTCACTGCTGTTGTTGCTTGTTGTCCTGTTAGCTGCCATCTTGCTGGCCCGTCGCTTAGATCCAGAGGCAACTCGAGAATTTATAGCAAAACTAGGCCCCTGGGCACCCCTTGCCCTGATTGGATTACGCTCCCTGAGTATTATTATTCCTGCCATACCCAGCACCCTTTACTCCATCTTGGCAGGAGCCCTCTTTGGATTTGGATCGGGAATCCTTTACATTGCAATTGCTGATTTTATCTCTTGTACACTTAACTTCTACCTAGCCAGAAAGTTTGGTAGAGACCTAGTACAGCGAGTAGTTGGGCGACAATGGATGTACAAAGTCGATGCCCTTTCAGCTAACTATCTGGAAAACAATATTTTTCTTACAGCTGGTTTTTTAATGACGGGCCTATTCGACTTTGTCGCCTACGCCGCCGGCCTAACCCAAATAAAATGGCAGAACTTTCTTCTCGCCCTAGCTTTGGGCATTGCCGTCTCTACACCCCCAGTAGTGGCTCTGGGGGCAGGGATCCTAGAGCAGGGAAGGTGGCTGCTGGGCTTTGCTTTGCTGGGAATGTTTGCTTTGGCGATGTTAAGCGGCTGGCTGAGTAAAAGGCGGCGTTCTTAACTTGCCTTTGATAAAGTCAGAACAAAAGCAAGGTCAGCAGTGGCTTCTAACTCATGGGGAACATTTGCCGAAATTAAGACAAATATGCCCGGAGATAGAGAGATCTTCTCACCTGCAAGGGTTAAGACTCCAGTTCCTTCAATGACGTGGAGAGTAGCGTCCCTTGTGGAGGTATGCTCGGAAATACTTGTGCCTCCCGCCATACAGAAAAGAGTATGTTGGCAGACTTCACTTTTCCAAATGATCTTGCTGAGAACTCCTTCCACAGAATAAGCAATGTGATCTTTGAGCTGCAAAAAAGGTGACTCAGGGGAGACAAGAGACATCATTAAGCCTCCTTCTTGGCAATCAGTATGATGTAGCCTAGGTTATTTCGATATCGGCTAAAGATTTGCTTCATAGATAAGATCCGCTGCCGGATTACAGGACGTGTAAGCACATTCCACACCATAGTTAAGAGCGTCGGCAATCCTTCCTCTGTAGCAATAGCAACGGGATTGAGCAAAGTTAAGGGGCCGGTGGCATACTGGACAACCGTAAGATTTGCTTGCTGAACAGTTGCAAGCCAGCTGTCAGTAGATAAAGGATTGGCATTGACATGGATTACGGAGGATAACTCCTTGCGGATAGCGTCGCTGTTGGATCCCTCAACTCGCAGCTCATGGCTGAGGAACTTACCCCCTGGCTTGAGGCAATTGTAAATCCCTGACAAAATCTTAGATTTTCCTGCATCGGACTGCATTGTTAAAATAGCTTCCGCCAAGACATAGTCAAATTTCTGATCGATTTGATCTAGGTGAAAGATATCGCCCTCGAGGATCTCAACTTGGCCGGCTAGCCCTGCTGCAGAAACATTAGCGCGAGTGCGAGCAATGTTATCTGGATTTTTCTCAATGCCGGTAACATGTATGCCATAGCGCTTTGCCAATCGAATAGCCGTGTAGCCAAGGCCTGAGGCAAGTTCCAGCACAGTTTCTCCTCGACGGAACTCGGCAAACTTGAAGAGCCGTTCGGTAGCGCCAAAGCCCCCCGGTCGAAGTGCCTTTTTACCTGCCGCAGCCAGTACCTGGTGTCCAGGTGCATTTTTTGAGTCCAGCTTAGACATAGGTAACTCCAAAAAAGATACAGCCTTTTAATTTAAAATAGGGTACAGGTATTCAAGAGGAAGGAGAGAAAGGAATGCCGACTCATTCTTTGGATTTGCGGCAAAGAGTTGTA
>NZ_JBSSAG010000057.1:0-10094 GCF_054058395.1 Thermostichus sp. OS-CIW-26
AAAAGACTTAAATTGGCCTTGTTTCTTGAAACGGGGAAACCCATATCCCCGCTTCTGGAATGCCTCCCAAGTATCATGCAGCCTGCGAATCGTAGTCTGCAAGACCTGAGAATGCACCTTGGCCAAATGCGGGAATTGCTTCTTTGCTTTGGGTAGGTTATTTTGCTGACGATAGCAAGACGGGAATGGCTCATCGGCAGGAATGATGTATTCCTTCTCCAGTGAGCATCTGTCTATGGGACACTTACGGGAAGCAATCCAGTCTTTGAGTTCGCGCAAAGCGTAGTTGTACACGCCTCTGCACGTCTCAAGCCACGACCGCAGCTCGGCCTGCTGCGCGGCATCTGGATAGATCCGGTAAGTGTAGTTCATGGTCAGCATAGTGGCAGTTTACCACAAGCTATAGCTGCTGGTAAATACTTGTCTTATCCCATCGAGAGAATCGACAAGTGCGGGGAGTCCATGTATCCCGACGCTGATGCTTTGCATACAGCGCGGGACTTATAGCTCCCCGCGCCCCTCCTTTGTTAATCTAGGTGGGATCCCTTCCTACCCAAAATCCCGCCAATTTCCCCTCTCCCTGAGAGAGAGAGGCTGGGGGTGAGGGCGTCGGCAATGCAGAGCGCTTGGGCCCAAGTTACCGCCGTTCCAAAAAGTCGCGGCGCAGATCCCGAATCTCCTGCCGCATCTCCCGCATCTCTCGGGCCATCTCGTCAGTGCGCCGTTCCAAAGCTTCGGTGCGGCGCTCCACAGCTTCCGTGCGCCGTTCAATGGCTCGGGTGCGCTCGTCAAAGCGATCCAGTGCCTCCCGGAAAAACTGTGCCAGCATCGCCTGCCCTTCCCGCAGCTCTTGGATCAAAACCTGCTGGTTCTGCTGGGCAGCTTGCAACTCCTGGACGGCCCGAATCAGCCACTGCTCTTGCTCAGGTGTCATGGTTACCAAGGCGCTACAGAACAAGGAAATCCTACCACCCTAAATCTCCTCCTGGGAGAAGGATCCGGGGATGGTTACACTAGCAACGCAGAGCGCTTGGGCCCAAGCTACCGCCGTTCCAAAAAGTCGCGGCGTAGATCCCGAATCTCCTGCCGCATCTCCCGCATCTCTTGGGCCATCTCGTCGGTGCGCCGTTCCAGGGCTTCCGTGCGCCGTTCAATGGCTCGGGTGCGCTCGTCAAAGCGATCCAGTGCCTCCCGGAAAAACTGTGCCAGCATCGCCTGCCCTTCCCGCAGCTCTTGGATCAAAACCTGCTGGTTTTGCTGGGCAGCTTGCAACTCCTGGACGGCCCGAATCAGCCACTGCTCTTGCTCAGGTGTCATGGTTACCAAGGCGCTACAGAACAAGGAAATCCTACCACCCTAAATCTCCTCCTGGGAGAAGGATCCGGGGATGGTTACACTAGCAACGCAGAGCGCTTGGGCCCAAGCTACCGCCGTTCCAAAAAGTCGCGGCGTAGATCCCGAATCTCTTGCCGCATCTCCCGCATCTCTTGGGCCATCTCGTCAGTGCGCCGTTCCAAAGCTTCGGTGCGGCGCTCCACAGCTTCCGTGCGCCGTTCAATGGCTCGGGTGCGCTCGTCAAAGCGAGCCATCGACTCGCGAAAGAACTGCGCCAGCATCGCCTGCCCTTCGCGCAGCTCTTGAATGAGAAGCTGCTGGTTTTGTTGGACAAGACGCAGCTCCTGTTGGGCAGCTTGCAGTTCTCTTTGGGAAGCTTGCAACTCTCTTTGGGAAGCTTGCAGTTCTTTTTGGGAAGCTTGTAGCTCCTGGATGGCGCGAATCAGCCACTCCTCTTGCTCAGGTGTCATAGCTGGCGGGCGGTACAGAATAAAAAAATCCTAGCACCCTACATCTCCCCCCTCCCCTTAGAAGAGAAGCTGGGGGGAGTCGCGTCAGCGGCGCGGAGCGTTTGGGCTAGCGTCGTTCCAAAAAATCGCGGCGCAGATCCCGAATCTCTTGCCGCATCTCCCGCATCTCTGCCGCCATCTGGTCGGTGCGCCGTTCCAGTGCTTCTGTGCGGCGTTCGATGGCCCGAGTACGCTCGTCAAACCGATCCATTGACTCGCGAAAGAACTGCGCCAGCATCGCCTGTCCCTCCCGCAGCTCTTGAATCAAAACCTGCTGGTTTTGCTGGACAAGACGCAGCTCCTGCTGGGCAGCTTGCAATTCTTTTTGGGAGGCTTGCAGCTCTCTTTGGGAGGCTTGCAACTCTTGGATGGCTTGAATCAGCCACTGTTCTTGCTCGGGCGTCATGGTTACTGAAACACTACAGAATAAGGAAATCCTACCACCACTAACTCTTCTCTCCTCCTGGGAGAGGGATCGGGGGCAAGGGATCCAAATCCAAAACCTCAATGGAGAGTAGGGAACTCGAATCCCTGACCTCTGCGGTGCGATCGCAGCGCTCTACCAACTGAGCTAACTCCCCGTAGCTTTACCAGAATAACCCGAATCCGCAGCCAAGATCTCCCCCGCCTGCAACTCCAGCTTGGGAAAGACCTTTGAGGATACCGGATCGGATCCCTTCAGCTCCAGCACATCGTACCAGCCTTCATGAAGCAGCAGCAGGCTCACCTTCTCCTCCAAGGGATCCACAACCCAATACTCGCCGATCCCCAAAACGCAATACTCTGCTTGCTTGGCCCGGTAGTCTGCTGCCCGGCTCGACTCACTCACCACCTCCACCACCAGTAGCGGCGGCGGATCCTCCGGGCGAATCAACGCCTCTCTGGATCCCATCTCCTGCCATTGCTCCAAAGGCAGCACCACCCCATCGGGAATCCGCACCGAATCCCACCGATTGCCCCGTGGCGACTGGATCCCCAAGCCTCCCTGTATCGTTGTCCAGGGCAACTGCTGCCGTGCAATCTCTGCCTCGAAAACTCGGCTGAGAAAGTTTTGAATCTGCACATGCCGTCCGGTTGGAAGGGCCATGGGAACTAACTCTCCCGCCACCAGCTCATAGCGGGTATCCCCGCCATCCGAATAAGCAAGGTATTCGGCCAACCTCAGGCGAGCTGTTGAGGGTGCAGAAACGGATCCCATTGCCAAAGCCATAAACCGTCTCGGCCAAAAGTTTCTCTGTTGCCATGCTAGCCCTGTATCTCACACAACCCCTCTCTTCCCCTGGGAGCGGGGCTGTGAGCGCTTGGGCCACGGTTGGATGGAAGCTAACGCCGTTCCAGAAAATCGCGGCGCAGATCCCGAATCTCTTGCCGCATCTCTCTCATCTCCTCCGCCATTTGGTCGGTGCGCCGTTCCAGAGCTTCCGTGCGCCGTTCAATAGCCCGGGTGCGCTCGTCAAACCGATCCATTGACTCGCGAAAGAACTGCGCCAGCATTGCCTGTCCCTCCCGCAGCTCTTGAATGAGGAGCTGCTGGTTTTGTTGGACAAGGCGCAGCTCCTGCTGGGCAGCCTGCAATTCTCTTTGGGAGGCTTGTAACTCTTGGATGGCTTGAATCAGCCACTGCTCTTGCTCAGGCGTCATGGTTGTCGGGTGTTGCAGAATAAGGAAACCCTACCACCCTGAATCTCCCCTCTTGCCCTGGGAGAGGGGCTGGGGGTGGCTGTGTCAGCGGCGCGGAGCGCTTGGGCCACCCAAAACAAAAACCCCTCTCTCTTTAATAAAGAGGGGCCGGGGGTGAGGACGGAAATTCAAGCTCGATCAGTAAAGGGCTTCTTCTTGGTGGGTGATGATGGTGCAGTCGGAAGTAGGGTAAGCCACACAGGTCAGCACATAGCCCTGCTCGATCTGATCATCGTCCAGGAAGGACTGATCGCTTTGATCCACCGTGCCGCTCACCAGCTTGCCGGCACAGGTCGAACAGGCACCGGCGCGGCAGGAATAGGGCAGCTCGATCCCTTGCTCTTCCGCCACGTCCAAAATGTACTCATCGTCCGGCACATCGATGGTGACGTTCAAGCCTTGCTCCTCGTTGATCAGAGTGACCTTATAGGTAGCCATCCTGGTTGGGTCTCCAGAAAAAACATCCACTCCTCATCCTGCCACCCTTCTGCCCCAGATCAAGCACCCTTTTGTGAGGAAATAGGCAAATCTTCCGGTTTTTTGCAGGTGGATCCGGGAAAGCTTGCCGGGTAAGGGTTCTGGCTGCTCAAGAGGGCTGTTAGCCCGCAGCGTCTGCATGAAGGGTGAACCTCGGCTCCGATGGCAGAACTGCCGCAGATCCCACCGGTCATTCTTCCGCAATCCTCTCTGTTCAACTTGGACTTGGCAGGGATCCTGTAGCTCCTGGGTTGCACCTGGAAAAAAAATGGCAAGACTTGCCAAGTTGGGCGGATCTGACTGTATGATTTACGGAGTAACCAGAGCAACCGCTGACACAGGCGTGTGTGCGTCTCCCATCCGAGTATCAAGCCCTTAGCCTTCTCAGTTGCTTCGGGCTGGTTGATCGGGTAAGTTAAGGGAAGTGTTCAGCCGAACCCTACTTTTTTGGTTAAGAGGAGAAAAATGAACGGAAAAACGCATAAGTGGCTGTTGAAGTCACTTGGTTCTCTAACCTTGGCGTCTGCCGTGGTGCTTCTGCCCGTGATCTTGACAGGCTGTGGCGAAGACAGTACCAGCTCTGTGGTGCCTGTGCCTCCTCCACCTCCTCCACCTCCGCCGCCGGCTCCAACTCCGACTCCAGCTCCTACCCCAACTCCCACTCCAGCCCCAGCAGGCAGGGTGGTTGTTACGCCTGAGAGCGATATCAGTCGCATCATTGCCACTTCTGACCGGACGCAGCCTTTGACCATCGTTCTGCAGCCGGGTGTCTATCGCCAGAACATTGTGATTAACCGCAGCAACGTGACGGTACGTGGCGCTACGGGTCTGGTGGACGACGCGGTTGTGGTTGGTGCGGAAACGGGCGCTCCGGTACAGGTGACCAGCAATGCCGCTGGCGTTGTCCTGGAGAACTTCAGCATTCTCAACACCCGCTCCCTGGCGGCCATCGAGTACGGTATCAATGCCGAGGACGCCACTGAAGTTACCGTTACGGGCGTTGACATCGTTCTCTCCCCCACAGTAACCACTCCAGCTTCCCGTGGGGTAGCCATTGGCTTTGGCTCAGCTGCTGCTGGCGTCACCTCTAAGAACCTGACAGTAACCCGCTCCAACCTCTTTGTGGCTGGCGCAGCTAACTCAGCGGGTATTCGCATTGCCGGCGACAACGCAGGCATCAACCTGCGGGTGGAGACCAACAACATCTTCTTGGGCTACGCTGCAGCTTCCAATGGCGTGCGACCTGAGTTGATTAACTTGGTGCCGCAGGTGCCGCAGGGTGTGGGTGCGGGCTCGGCTGGCATCTTTATCGAGCCTGCAGTGACCGGGCTGAGCTTGGTAACCTTTGCCGGCAACGCCATCACCCCCACAACTGCGAGGGCCAACGTCTATGCCATCCGCGACGAGCGAGGCAGCGGCCTCAATGCCGTGGAGCGCCGTGACATCGTTGCTAGAAACAGGGACTTGGTGTTTAACAGCAACACCAGCAACGTTTACCTCTCCATCACCCGCGCGATTGACGAAGTGGCCGGTCCCAACCCAACGGTAACGGCTGGCCCCGGATCTTTTGTGGCCGAGGAAGAAATCCTTCTGCCCGCCGACAGGCCTGGCTTGACCTTGAACTCCATTGACGGCACGAGCACGGTGCGTTCGGTCAAGATCCTGGCCGCTGATGCCACGTTGGGCGGAACGAGGGGCAACGGCTTCCGGATTACTGGCACTTCCCCAGATCCGGACGCTGCTGGGCCGGCTACAGCTTACCAAGTAGCCATTGGCGAGTGTGACGCAGCCAACCTCACCACCCGCAACGTAAAAGTCTCCTTCAACGATTTCACGCGGCCTCCTACGCCGGCGGCTCCGGCGGGTCCCTACGTCTCTGTGCAAGTCTGCGACCTCTCGCAGGCGGAGGTTTACGGAAACCTGCTGAACGGCTTCACCGTTGCTGGCGTACATGTGGTGTCGGCTGAGCCAAACGGGGTAACCATTCGCGAGAACCGCTTTGAGCCTTCCATCGGCAGCCCGAACTTCATTGCGGCCATTGTGGATCGGCAGACTCAGGCACCGGGAACTCTGGCTCCTTTTGCCACAGCTTCGGTGACGGGCAACACCTTCAACCTGCCGCCGCAGGCCACTCTGGCCGTCTACGCTCGTCCTGATCTTAACCTCACGCCAACCGCGGCAGGGGCGCTGGGCGGAGAAGGCACCATTCTCAAGGCTTTCTTCAACAACACCATCACGCCCACGCCCATCCCTGGCATTGCCATGTGCGGTCGCCAAGAAGGCTTGGCGGGAGCCCCGGGCAGCCTTCTGAACTTCTTGGATAGCACGCCAACAGCTCCTTTCGCCTCTACTGTCTTTGGCGGGGTGTCGGATGCCCTCTGCTTGGCAGTGGGCTTCGGCCCAGGGGCCGGTCTGCAGTTCCAGGGTGGAGGCGCGCCACCGGCAACGCCTACTCCCACGCCTACGCCTACGCCTGCCGGTGTGAGGATCACTATCCCAGGCCTGCCTGCTGGTGCTATAGTAACGGTGACAGGAGCAGGAGGTTCCCCCGTTATTGCCACTTCCACCTCCGTATCTGAAAACGAGGCTACCTTCCCAGGGCCATTTACCATCCCCTTTGGTGGCCAGATTCGGGTGACTCCTGCCATTTCTTCGCCATCGGCCATCACGGTCGAGGGTACTACCATCAACACCTTTGACAACACCACCAACCCCGGCAGCACCACCTACTTCAACTTCGGGCCTGCCATTCCGGTGAACTAGCCTTTGGCTAGCTTTGCGACAGCGGCCTGCTTCCGTTGGGCTGACTGAAAAGTTGCTTGGTGGTGGCAGGTCGCTTTTTCCATCTCGCTTGGCTTGCGCATCTCTTCGTTCGATTGGTTTCCCTGTTGTACTTTTTGGCTTCTGCATGGGTATAATACCAGCAGCTAGGCCTTTGTGGGTTTCCCTGTAGTGAGTTGAGCTGCGCTTGCCAAGGCTTCAACCAGTTGTAGAGCCTTTCTTCTTGGAGATTGATGATGTCTAACCGCAACCTCAAGCACAGCTTGCGTTCCACGCTGGCCTCCTTGGCGCTGGCTTCTTCTCTAACCGGGGTGGTAGCCGCTTGCTCTGCCGACACGCCTACCGTTACGCAGGTTCCTTCCACCATCTCGGCTCAAGTTCCCGAAACCGCTGCTCCCGTTGCCGAGGGCCTCTCCTTCTACTACGACGGGGTGAAAACCTCGGTTAGCAGCAAGGACGCAGCAGTCCTTTTTGCCGCCTGCAGCCTCAACACCGGCGACGCTGCCAAGATCGTAGGTTTTGTCAACAACACGCTTAAAGCAGGGCCGATTACGGCCAGCGATGTCACCGGGCTAGGTGACCCTCTCCAGCCGGCCATCTCCGACTTCAACGGCAACGGAGTTGTCAACTGCGAGGATGCCGCCATTTTGTTTGCCGTGTCCACTGTGGGTGTAGACGCGGCCAAGGTCAACGCTTTTGTATCCGGCACCCTGAAGATTCCGGGGGTAAGCGTTACTCAAGCGCAGTTGGATACCTTCTTCAAGACTCCACCAACACCGACCCCGACGCCCACGCCGACGATCAAAACATTCCTGCTCACCCCTGACGATTTGAAGCTGCCGAGCGGCTCCAGCCAAAGCGTGACGGTGGCGTTGCCCAGTGCGCCACTAGGGAATGTGACGGTAACGGTGACGCCTTCTAGCGGCATTACAGCTACCCCAGCGACCCTGACTTTTACTCCCACTGTTTTCGGCGGCACGGTGACGGTGAGCAGCACGGCGACCCCAGGCACGACTGGCACCGTCAAGTTCTCTGCTCCGGGCTATGCGGATGGAGTGGTCAATGTTACGGTTGACCAATCGACCAACCTTGTGGTGGATCCTGCCAGCCTGAGCATTCCTGCCAATGGGGCAGGGTCGTTTAAGGTCAAGCTGGCCAAAGACCCGATAGTGCCGGTGACGGTAACGGTGACGCCTTCTAGCGGCATTACAGCTACCCCAGCGACCCTGGCTTTTGCGCCGATCAACTTCAGCAGCGACAAGACGGTTTTGGTGAGCGCTGGACTGGGGGCCGTTCCAGGAGCGCAATCGGTTCTCTTGGATGCGGGGTCGTTGGGTAAGTTCAACCTGCCGGTAACCATTACCCCCGCCTCAAATACGACTTTCTTCATCGATCCTACGAATGGGAACGACGCCTTCCCGGGCACAGCGGCCAAGCCTTGGAAGTTTGTTCAGAACGCTTTGAACGGTAGCCAATCTACAGGTTCGCAAGTGGCGGCGGTGGCCATCGCGGGCAATGACGTGGTGGTTACTATTTTGGGAAGTGGAACCAGTCTTTCAGAGACTGTTAATAATAGCATTAGCACACCGGCTTTGGTGGCCGGCTCGGTAACGGTGCTGCAAGCTCCATTCCCGAAGACGTTTAAGTTGGTTCTGGGGGATAATAAACTGACCCTGAACAAGGGCTACAAGCTGCAGGATATCAAAATTGACTCCAACCGCACTACTAATGGAACGTCAGTAGAAATCACTCATCCAACGGCTGGGCTAGCCAGTGTGGAGTTCATGTGTGGGAGTAATGGGGCTTCTGTTACCTGCGTGGAGGTTGCGGGAGCTGGCTCCCATACCCTTAAGGGTGTGGAGCTTACTGTGGCGGCTAGTGATTCTGGTAACACTGGCATTAAGAATAATGCCAATGCCAACCTCAGCATTGTCGGTGGCAGAGTTCAGACTGGCGCTGGTAGCAACGCTATCACTTTGATCAATGGCCAGTGGGTTCTGACTGTTACGGACTTGACGGTGGATATGACTGAAAACTCGCACGGGCAAGCCAGTAAAGGTATCATTCTCAATGCTCCCGGATCCTCTATTACCGGCTCCACCATCAAGGTTAATAGCCCCCCGAGTGGCTCGAATGCCAAAGGTATCGTAGTCCAACTTGGGGCGAGCAAATCCACTGTTGAAGGTAACACCTTCATTGGCTACGGTACTAACTCAGTTGCACTTACCGGTAACAGTAACCTCTTCTTTGATGCTCTTAGCAAGAACACCTTTTTCGGAACCTTTGCTTCGGGAGGACCAGTTCAATAGTAACTGACGCTGGAAGCTGTTTCCCCCCCTGCCCCCCAGGGGGGCTTTTTTGTAGGCCCCGGTGCTCTGCATTCCCTTGCCCCTTTCCGGGAAGTCGGGCTGCAACGGCGAGAGAGGAATTGTGGTAGGCTAGCACCAGCTTGCAGGAAAAGGTGAGTATGGCCAAAAGGATTGTCTGGCTGTTGGGGGTAGGACTGGCGCTGGCAGCCTGTTCCGGCAGGGCGCGGGGCCCTTCTCTATGTGTCAATGCCCGCCAGGTAACGGCGGAGGAGGTATTGGCGGCCAAGGGCAAGAATCTCTCCGGCTGCCAGTTGATTGGGGTGGTGCTCGCTAACGCCAAGCTGGCCGGCGCTGATCTGGGCGAGGCGCTGGTGCAGGGGGGAGTCTTCCTGCAGGCGGATCTGTCGGGGGCCAATTTGGCGGGGGCCTATGTGGAAAACACCGCTTTCAACGGGGCCAAGTTGCGGCGGGCCAACTTGCAGAAAGCCAGGTTTCCCGACTCCAGCCTGGCTGAGGCCGACTTGACAGGGGCCAATTTGCAGGAGGCGGATCTGCGGCGGGCCAACCTCAGGGGGGCAATTCTCAAAGGGGCCAAGCTGGAGGGGGCGCTGACGGACGGGGAGACCATCTGCCCCGATGGGGAGCGCGGCCCCTGCCGCTGGTAGGCCAGGGATCCGGCTAGAATGGGATCCTAAGCCGGTGTAGGGAACCCCATGTCGGAGCGGTTGGAGCGGGTGGAGGCCATCTTGGAAGTCCTGGCCCAGCAGACCCTGGCCACTGCCCAGGCCACTGCCCGGAATACAGAAGCCATCGAGCGTCTTTTTGCAGCCACCGCCCAGAACACAGAGGCCATTGGGCGTGTTTCCACAGTTACTGTCCAGAACGCAGAGGCCATCGAGCGTCTTTTTGCAGCCACCGCCCAGAACACAGAGGCCATTGGGCAAGCCTTTGCAGCCATTGGTCAGAACGCAGAGGCCATTGGGCGTGTTTCCACAGTTACTGT
>NZ_JBSSAG010000058.1:0-7381 GCF_054058395.1 Thermostichus sp. OS-CIW-26
CACATGGCCGACACTGCGTTTTTAAAGGGCGTCGGCTACGGTCGGCGCTATCCTTCCCCGCCCTGAAGGACGGGGCTTGCCGCGCCTTTTGGTCAGCGGTGCGGAGCACTTTGGAGGCCAAGGCGGGGGCGGTAGTCTATAATCCTGCCAATTCCCCTAATGCGTTCGCGCCAGCGGTGCGGAGCACTTTCGTCGCCATGACTGAGGCTGTCTCTACTGCCGATTCTGCCTTGCTGACCGTACAAGGGCTGCGGGTTTTCTTGCCCAGCCGTGCAGCTGGCGAGCCCTCGGGATCCCCGGTGGTGGACGGGCTGTCTTTCCAGATCGGGATCGGCCAGACCTTAGGCCTGGTGGGGGAGTCGGGATCCGGCAAAACCATGACCGCCCTGACGCTGATTGATCTGCTGCCCAGCTCGGCCCGGGTGGAGGGCAAAATCCTCTTCAAGGGCTCCAACGGAACGGTGGACTGGCTGCAGTTGGATCCCCGGCAACGGCGGCGCTATCGCGGATCCCAGATCGCCATGATTTTCCAGGAGCCGAGCACCGCCCTCAACCCCCTCTACACCTGTGGCCAGCAGTTACAGGAAACCTTGAGGGCCAACACCTCCCTGAGCCCGGCGGAGATCCGCGCCCAAGCCATTCGCCTGTTTGAGGAGGTGCAGCTTTCTCCCCAGATGCTGGAGCGCTACCCTCATCAGCTCTCCGGCGGCCAAATCCAACGGGCGGCCATCGCCTGTGCCATCGCCTCCAATCCCCAACTGTTGATTGCCGATGAGCCGACCACCGCTCTAGATGTTACGGTGCAAGCGGAAATCCTGCGCCTGCTCTGGGAGCTGCAGCAGCACCGGCAGATGGCCATCCTCTTCATCACCCACGATCTCAATTTGGTGGCCGAACTGGCAGATCAGGTGGTGGTGATGCGCCGGGGCCAAGCTGTGGAACAGGGATCGGTGGAGCAGATCTTTCGGGATCCCCAGCATCCCTACACCCGCGGCCTGTTGGCCTGTCGCCCGGTGTTGGAGCGGCGGTTGCGGCGGTTGCCCACCGTCCAGGATTTTCTGGAAAAAGGGGGATCCCCAGAGGAGCAGTGGCAGCAGGTGGAGATCCCGGCTGCCGTTCGCGTAAGCGGGACGGAGTCCTTAGAGGAAGAACGGCTGCGCCGGCTGTACAGTCAGCCCCCCCTGCTGCAGGTGCGGGATCTGCGAACCCACTACGCCGTCCGTCGAGGGCCATTTGGCCGCCAGGTGGGCGAGATCCGAGCTGTGGATGGGATCAGCTTTGACCTCTACCCCGGAGAGACCTTGGGGCTGGTGGGAGAATCCGGCTGCGGCAAAACCACCCTGGGGCGAACCCTGTTGCGCCTGGTCCGTGCCAGCTCTGGCCAGGTGATCTACGACGGCGAGGAGCTGCTCCGCTTGCCGCCCCAACGCTTACGTCGTCTCCGCCGCGAGATTCAGCTGATCTTTCAGGATCCGGCAGCCTCACTGGATCCGCGCATGAGTGTGGGAGCCAGCGTCATAGAGCCGATGGCCCTGCACGGGATTGGGAGAAATGCTGCTGAGCGACGAGCACGGGCCCAACGCCTGTTTGAACGGGTAGGGTTGGATCCGGAAGCGCTGGATCGCCTGCCCCACCAGTTTTCCGGAGGACAGCGGCAGCGGATCTGTATTGCCCGCGCCCTGGCCTCGGAGCCCCGCCTGATCGTCTGCGATGAGGCAGTGTCTTCCCTGGATGTCTCCGTGCAGGCCCAGGTGCTGAACTTGCTCAAGGATCTGCAGGAGGAACTGGGGTTGGCCTACCTGTTCATCTCCCACGACCTGAGCGTGGTCAAGTTCATGAGCGACCGCATCATGGTCATGAACCGGGGCCGCATCGAAGAGCTTGGCCCCGCCTCCCAGATCTACCAGCAGCCGCAGCAAGACTACACCCGCCGCCTCATCGCCGCGTTCGCGCCAGCGGTGCGGAGCACTTCCCCCAAAGGGAGATCCGTTCGCGATAGCGGGCCGTAGGCCTTAAAAACGCACCCATTTGCCCCAAACGGGTTGAAAAGTTTCCCCTGCATCCGGCTCCGGGCTGGGCAACCCTGCGGGTTAACTTCGCAGTAAGATTTGCAATGAGGCTAAAATTAAGTAAACTTCCAGTCGTAAAGCTTCGGCTCTTTGTTAGCACATTTAACAAAACGTTTTATCCGCAGTTTGGGCTGCAACCGGCTATGGCTCGCATACTCATTATTGAGGACGACCCTTCGATTCTGGATATCCTGCGCATCAATCTGGAGTTGGCGGGCTACGAGGTTGTGAAGGCCACCGATGGGGTGCGCGGACAAGCACTGGCTCTGCAAGTTCTCCCCGATCTGATCATCCTCGACCTGATGCTGCCCCAGGTAGATGGCCTGACCGTTTGTCAGCGCTTGCGGCGGGAGGAGCGCACCAGCGAGATCCCGATTTTGATGCTCACCGCCCTCGGCCAAACCCAGGACAAGATCGAGGGCTTTAATGCCGGTGCCGACGACTACCTGACCAAGCCTTTTGAGGTGCAGGAGCTGCTGGTGCGGGTGCGGGCCCTGCTGCGTCGCTCAGACCGGATCCCACAGGCGGCCAAGCATGGGGAGATCCTCACCTATGGCCCTCTCACGCTGGTGCCGGAGCGCTTTGAGGCGTTGTGGTTCGGCAAAACGATCAAGCTCACCCACCTGGAGTTTGACCTGCTCCACTGTCTGATGCAGCGACATGGGCAGACCGTTTCCCCCAGCGAAATCCTGCAGGAGGTGTGGGGCTACGAGCCCGACGACGACATCGAGACCATCCGTGTTCACATCCGCCACCTGCGCACCAAGCTGGAGCCGGATCCGCGCCACCCCCAGTACATCAAAACCGTCTATGGGGCGGGCTACTGTCTGGAGTTGCCCAACATTGCCGATCCCAGCCCACTGCAGCCAGAGCTGGCGAAAGATTCCCACAAATAATGATTCTTTCATGATGATTCTTTCATGATTCTTGAGGATGCTGCTCACGCAACTGCTAATCTAGGGGATGCCCTGCTGCAGATTGCGCTCTGAGATCTATGCCTGGTGCCATTCGGTATTTGATGTGCCCACCCGATCACTACGAGGTGGACTATGTGATCAACCCCTGGATGGTGGGGAATGTTCACCGCTCTTCGCGAGAACGGGCGCTGCAGCAGTGGCAGGCTCTTTATCGGCATCTCTCGCAGCGGGCGGAGGTGAAGCTAATCCAGCCGGTGCCGGGATGGCCGGATATGGTGTTTACGGCGAATGCTGGGCTCATCCTGGGATCCAAGGTGGTGCTGAGCCGTTTTTATCACCCAGAGCGGCAGGGGGAACAGCCCCATTTCAAGGCTTGGTTTGAGGAACAGGGCTACACCGTCTATGAGCTGCCGCCGGCCCTGGCTTTTGAGGGGGCAGGAGATGCTCTGTTGGATCGGGCAGGGCGCTGGCTGTGGGCGGGCTACGGCTTTCGCTCCATGTTGGAGTCTCACCCCTACTTGGCCAAGTGGCTGGGGATCGAGGTGTTGTCTTTGCGGCTGGTGGACGAGCGGTTCTACCACCTAGACACCTGCTTTTGCCCCCTCTCCGAAGGCTATTTGCTTTACTATCCACCGGCTTTTGATGCCTATTCCAACCGCTTGATCGAGATGCGGGTGCCCCCTGAAAAGCGGATCCCGGTTCAGGAGGCGGATGCCATTCACTTTGCCTGCAATGCCGTGGATGTGAACGGCACGATCTTGGTGAATCGGGTCAGCCCAGAGCTGGAAGCCGCCCTACAGGAGCGGGGATTTGCGGTGGTGCAGACGGAGCTGACGGAGTTCCTGAAAGCCGGTGGGGCGGCCAAGTGCCTGACGCTGCGCCTCGACGAGACGGTGGCTCCCCAAACCGATCCGGTGGCCACAGTGCTCAGCCGGACGGTGACCCTCCAGGGACATTTGGTGGACAGCGATCTGCTCACCAGGGCCGTCGATTGCATTGTCGACAATGGCGGCAGCTTCCAGATCCTCAAGTTTCAGCTTGGGGAAAAACGGCAGAGCACCTCTACAGTGGAGCTGGCCGTTTCGGCTCCCACCGAAGAGACCCTGGACACCATCCTCAGCGCCTTGATCGAGCAGGGGGCCCGTCTCTCGGAGGAAACCCAGCAAGATGCCCGTCTGGAGCGGGTAGAGAAAGCAGGGGTAGCGCCCGACGATTTTTATGTCACCACCATCTATCCCACGCAGGTGCGGGTGGCCGGCCAGTGGATCCCGGTGCAGCGTCAGCGCATGGATGGGGTGATCGTGGTCAAGGGATCCGATTGCAATGGCAAGACGGAGTTTTCAGCCTATTGCACCCTGATTCGAGATTTGCAGGTGGGGGATGCCGTGGTGTGTGGGGTGGAAGGGATCCGCACCGTGCGCCAGGCCAGCAAAGAGCGCTCTTCCCAGGAGTTCACCTTTATGGGATCGGGAGTCTCCAGCGAGCGGCGGGTGGAGATCCTGGTGGAGCAGATTGCCTGGGAGCTGCGGCAAATCAAGGAGCGGGGCGGCAAAACGGTGGTGGTGGCAGGGCCGGTGGTCATCCACACAGGCGGCGGATCCCACTTGGCTACCCTGATTCGGGAGGGCTATGTGCAGGCGCTGTTGGGGGGCAATGCCATTGCCGTTCACGATTTGGAGCAGAATCTCTACGGCACCTCGCTGGGGGTGGATCTGTCGCGGGGCACCCCGGTCAAGGGCGGCCACAAGCATCACCTCAAAACCATCAACCTCATCCGCAAGTACGGCAGTATCCGAGCTGCGGTGGAAGCGGGCGTGATTACCGGCGGGGTGTTCTACGAGTGTATTCGCGCTCAGGTGCCCTTCTCCCTGGCGGGATCCATCCGCGACGATGGGCCGCTGCCGGATACGGAGATGGATCTGATCAAGGCCCAACAGGATTATGCGCGGCTGCTGCAGGGGGCCGACATGGTGCTGATGCTCTCCAGCATGTTGCACTCCATTGGTGCCGGGAACATGACGCCTGCCGGGGTCAAGCTGATCTGCGTGGACATCAACCCGGCGGTGGTGACCAAGCTGGCCGATCGGGGATCCCTGGAGTCGGTGGGGATTGTGACCGATGTGGGTCTGTTCTTGAGCTTGCTGGTGCAGCAGTTGGCCCGTCTGGGACAGGTGTACAAACGCCCAGAACCCGCTCTTGCCGCCCGCTAGCCACCCCATCCATAAGCGCTGTTATCTTTTGGGATCCTTAAACTGGGATCCTCAAGCCTCAAAAGGGTATGCCTTTTATTAGCCTGTTGACGGATTTTGGCCTGCAGGATCCCTATGTGGGCATTATGAAAGGGGTGATTCATACCCTTTCCCCACAGGCTCAACTCATCGACCTCAGCCATGGGATCCCGCCTCAGGATGTGGCGGCGGCTCGCTTTGCCCTGATGACGGCCTACCCCTATCTGCCGTCGGGCACCATTCACCTGGCCGTTGTGGATCCGGGGGTGGGGAGTAGCCGCCGGGCGGTGGCCATCCAAACCGAGACGGGCTTTTTGGTCGGCCCCGACAATGGCCTGTTCAGTGGCGTTTTGGCCCAAACCCCGGCGCTGGCTGCTGTGGAACTCAACCGGCCCCGCTATTGGCGCACCCCCTCTCCCAGCCGCACCTTTCATGGGCGGGATATTTTTGCCCCGGTTGCCGCTCATCTGGCCAACGGGATCCCTTTGGCGGAGCTGGGGGATCCCCTAGACATAGCAGAACTAACCCGCTGGGAGTGGCCGCCACCCCAGATGGAGACCAACGGCTGTCGCGGCCTGGTCCAAGCCATCGACCACTTCGGCAACGGCATCACCAACCTGCCCGGACAGTGGGTGGAAGGTCGAAGCTGGAGCGCCTGGATCAAAGGGATCCCCGTCCGCTCCGTGGCCACCTTTGCTGAGGGAGAAGTTGGGGAAGTGCTGGCCCTGGTGGGCAGCTCCGGCTGGGTGGAGATCGTGCAAAACCGAGGCAATGCCAGCCGGGCGCTGGATTTTAAGGTGGGAGATGAGGTGCGCGTGCAGTGGATCCTCACCCCCAGCCCCTCTCCCGAAAAGAGGGGGATCCTAGGCAGGTTGGCTTTCCACTGTCACGGCTTCCGTCGGAGTAGTGGGGTTTGAGGCGCCCACTTGGACTTTGATCACCCGCGCTGCGTCGGCTTTGGGCAGAGTGAGGGTGAGGATGCCGTCGCGATAGGTGGCCGAGACTTTCTCCGGCTGGATGCGGCGGGCCAGCTTGAGGATGCGTTGAAAAGGTTGGGGCTCCACTTCTTGGTAGCGCAATTCAGCACCTTCAGGGCCGTGAACCTGGATCTCGCCGCTGATGGAGAGCTGTTGAGCCGTGGCCTCGATGTGGAAGCGTTCCCGATTGGCACCGGGCACCCACAACTGGACGGTGTAGGCTTCGCCGCTCTCCCAAACCTGCAGAGGAGTGGGCAGGAAGGAGCGAGAGCGTCCCCGGTTGGGCTCCGCTTGCAGAGCTTGTACCTCGAAAAGCGGGCTGAAGTAAAGAGTTGCCATAGTGTCTCCTAGGGTAAATAGGCTAAGTCATCAATGGAGTTGAGGGAAGCGAAGAGATCTCGGCAAAGAAGGCTTGGCCTGCACTTGGGATTTGAATTCACAAAATCCTGCTCTGATCATCCAAGAAAGCCATCCCAGCGAGGGAGGGCAAACCGATCTGCGATAGGCAGGATCCCCTCACCTCATGGGGAAGAGGGATGAAAACAAACAGGGCAATCCAATGGTTCACTCGAAACATTTTGCTCAAAACAGAATGGGGTAGATGTGAGTGAAAAAAGAAGACCGTTATGGATCCCACTCCCATTCCCATCCGATTTCAGGTGAACGGCCAACCCTATGGGCAGGTGGTTCCGCCGGGGATCACTCTGCTGAGCTTGTTGCGGGAGCTGGGCTGGGTGGGGGTACGCCGTGCCTGCGACTCGGGGGATTGCGGGGCTTGCACGGTGCTGTTGGAGGGGGATCCCGTCCACAGTTGCCTGTACCCGGCGGCGCGCTTGCAGGGCCAAGCCATCACCACCATCGAGGGGTTGGCCAGAGGCGGGGAATGGGATCCGTTCGCGTAAGCGGGACGGAGTCCTTTCGCGTCAGCGGGACGGAGTCCTTTGTCGCTACGCGACGCTAACGCGAACGCGTAAGCGGGACGGAGTCCTTGCATTTCACCAAATTTTCGGGCTGGAGGCCCGCACCATAGCCGCAGGCTTGGTGTCGGGAGGAAAGCCCTCCTCTATATAGGTTTGCTGGTCAAAAGCCTGGATGAACTACAATAAGCCCATGAGCCAGACTATCTCTGTACGTTGCAAGCTGATAGTCCCACAAGAGTTGCGTCAAGAAATTGACCGCACTTTGCAGGG
>NZ_JBSSAG010000059.1:0-6060 GCF_054058395.1 Thermostichus sp. OS-CIW-26
TACAACTCTTTGCCGCAAATCCAAAGAATGAGTCGGCATTCCTTTCTCTCCTTCCTCTTGAATACCTGTACCCTATTTTAAATTAAAAGGCTGTACTTCTGCAAACATTGTCGCCCATCTCATCCTTTAATAGTCTTTTATGGCATAGCCGTGTAACCCTAGCCAGAGCCGGATGTAGATATCTAGCAGAATCACTTCAGGCATTCCCAACTTGCCTCATCTACGTTTCAAGTGGGGGAGTAGGTTCTTGTCAGGAGCGTGTTGCATTTGAATCTTGCTCTAATTCAATATCACCGTAAATGTCTGCCAGGGAAAAAGTGATGTTGACAGATGGCAGCGTAACAACATCATCCAGGGCATGGTAGTCCCTGAAGATCCACTCGACATTTCCCTGGCGGCGGTAGTGTTCTACACTGATTCGAGCTTGGTCAATTAGCAGATACTCCTGTAAAGTTGGGAGAGAGCGATAGGCAGCAAACTTCGCTCCTCTATCGTAGCTTTCGGTGGCAGGCGAGAGCACTTCCACAATTAAGATAGGGTTAGTGACAGTATCCTTGCGCCCTTCTTTAAGCTGAACTGGGTTTTGGATCACCATACCATCGGGATAGACATATTGTTCGAAGGCAGGTATGTAAAGTCTGAGATCACTAGAAAAAACGGAAAAACCCTTGCCTCTTAGCTTAAGCCAAAGTAGGGCATTGACACTGGTAATCAGTTGGCTATGAATGGGTGTGCCGCCAGTTATCTCAATAATTTCCCCATTGCGAAATTCACGGCGGATCCCGCCTGTGGCCTCTGATTCAGCTTCCAGGGCAAAGTATTCCTCTGAAGTGTGGGTTTTACGGGGGGCGAGGGCAGTGGTCATGGCATCTCCTCAGGCAGCGGCAGAATGGATCAAGCGGTCAGCCGGGTGTCGGGAAGCTGGACGCGGTAGCCTTTGAGTTCTCTCGGTTGCGAAGCGGTGCATAGCACTCACACAAGCGCGGTCAACCTCTCTGCGTCCTTCGTCGGCCTCTCTACACTGAGAAGCATCCTGCGATTCTAGGGTAAAGACCGGTGGTGGGGAGCTGACGCTTTTGTTATCCTGTCGCATAAGCTCCCCCTCTGGGATCCCAGGGGAAAGTGGGCCAACCTTGCCTGACACTGAACGCCAGCACAGCCCGCATAATGTTCCCGCACAATGTCCTGCACAATGTTGTGTCAGCAAGACTTGGTTCTCGATGGCAGGTTTGCAGAGAGGACGTGACCTGATGTTTACTTGGCTCTGGACGAAACAATTTTCTCGCTTGAATCAAAGGCTACAGAGCCTAGAGGTAGCCCGCGAGGAAAACCTTCTGTCTCCCGATCTGAGCGCTCAAACTCTGCAGGTGGCCCCCGACTTTTGGGAACGGCAGCACCAAGCCTTTGTCTATGTGGATAAGCAAATGCGAAGGCTCAGCCGTCGCAGCAAGATTTGGGGAGGAATGGCGCTGCTGGCCATTCTGGCCGATGCGGCTTTGATAGTGGCAGGTCTGGCAGCGTTCCAGTCTTGGCAGCAGGTGCAGGCGGATCGCCAATTAACTCGCATTGCCCAACAGGTTGCGGCTGTCGATCCTGTGCAGCAAGCTTTTGAGGATCTGGTGGCTCAATTGCCCCAGATGAGCGGGGCAGAGCGATATCGTGCCCTAGAGGCGTTGCAGGCTCTCTCGGCCATCTCGATGGCCTATGGCGGCTACTCCTCCGACGGTTCTGCGGGCATTTCCATGTACAGCTCTGTTTTCCCAGCGGCAGCAACCCCTCTGGAGGCTCAACTGCAAACCATTTACCGGTTGGGGCAAATGCGGGTGGTGGAGGCGGTGCCGGCTTTGCTGACCAAGCTTGCGGACGATGAGCCGGTGGTGCGGGAGGCGGCAGCCCGTGCCCTCGGCCAAATCGGGGATCCGCGCGCCTTGGGTCCCTTGCACGATCTTCTGGCCTATGAGCCCAATGAGTTGGTTCAAGATGCCGCTATTGCTTCGATTGCCCAACTGCTGCGCTGAAGAGAGGGTTAGATGGGGGTGGGAGTTGAGGCACTGGGGATGAGTATCGGCAAAATGAGCAGGCTGGGCAAACTGCTGGGGGTGATTTGTTGGGTGTGGGGATCCGCTCTGCCCGTTTGGGCGCAGGATCCCTTCCGCAGCGGGGACAATGCCCGCCCCATCAGGCCGGAGGTGGCGGCAGCTTTTGAAGAGTTCTTCTGTGCAGGCCGCTACAGCCAGAGCCGGGAAAAACTGGAAATGGCCAAGAAGGCCTCCCCCGAAGAGCCGATGGTCTATGCCCTGTTGGCGGCGCTGGCTTATCAGGAGGGAGACCTGGAAGCATTTGCCCAGTTGGCCACTCAAACCCGACAGGTGGCCGCCGAGTTGAAAAAGACGGATCCCTTGCGGGGCAACCTTTATGAGGGCGTGGGCTACGGGCTAGAGGCAGCCAACATTGTGGTGCGAGATGGGGTGGTCATCGGTTTGCCCAAAGCTCTGCCCACCCTCAATCAATTGTTTGCTTCCATTCGGGCCGCCCAAGCAGTGGACAGCAGCGATCCGGAGCTGAATCTGCTCAACGGCTACATGGATTTGCTGCTGACCTACCGGGAGAAGGCTCTAAATCAGTTTCGGATGGCAGCTCCTGACTATCTGTCCTACCGCGGCCAAGCTCTGGCCTACCGGGATATGCAGCGCTTTGACGAGGCGCTGGAGGCGGTGGATCGAGCCATTGCTGCTTCTTGCAGCAACCCCGAGCTTTACTACCTCAAGGCGCAAATTCTGGTTTCCAAAGGGCAAGACCGAGAGGCCGTCCCCCTTTTCGATCAGGCCCTGCAAGCTTCCGCCCAACTGCCCCAACCTTTGGTGGAGCAAATCCAGATGGAGCGGGATCGCGCCGCCCAGCGCAGTGGGTTGACCGGCCAGTTGCCGACCACGCCTAGCCCCTGAAGGGATCCCATGAGCCTGCGCATCAGCGGCAAACGAGCGCTGCAAACTCCCGCTGGCTTGGGCACCCGACCCACACCTGGCCGGGTGAGGCAGGCCTTGTTCAACATCTTGCAAGGGCAGGTGGAAGGCTGTCGCTGGCTGGATCTGTGCTGTGGGGCCGGTACGGTGGGAGCAGAAGCTCTGTGTCAGGGGGCCGCTTTTGTGGCCGGGATCGAGATTGCCGCCCCTGCCTGCCGCATCATCCGAGCCAACTGGGCCAAGGTGGCGCAGCCGGGGCAATCTTTCCAGGTCATTCAGGGAGATGCCCGCAAGCTGCTCAGCCGCGGCCTGAACTTGGAGCCATTTGATTACGTGTACTTTGCTCCTCCCTACGAGGCCGGTCTGTACGCCCCGCTCCTGCCCCTGATCCCGCCCTTGCTCAAGCGAGGCGGAACCTTGATCGTCGAGCATCGCAGCGGCCATGACCTACCCGAACAGGTGGGATCCCTGCTGCGCTTTGACCAACGAACCTATGGGCAAACGGCGCTGGCTTTCTATCGCAATCTGGAAGAGCAGCTCTAGCTGGGGAAGGGAGTGCTGACGAAGCCGATTTCCAAGAGCTGCTGATAGGCTTGGGTGCCCAGCTCGCGGGTTGGGCCCTGGCTGTTGATGACCTGGATCAGCCAGCCCACAGCCTCTTCCGGTCGCCCGGCGGCGCGATAGACCACGGCCAAATCGTAGGCGGCTTGATCCCGGGCTTGGGCGGCAACACGGGCCAGCTCCCGCTGTTCTTCGGAGATGCGGTTTTGGATCCCGGCGAAGGCGCGGGAGAGATCTTGGTGGTAGTTGGAGCGCTGGTTGTAGGCGTTGAACACCTGTTGCAGCAGCTCGACAGCCTGGTCGTAGTTTTGCGCTTGGATGGCGGCATCGGCTTCGGCGGCCAGTTGTTCGGCTCGCAACGCGCTGAGGGCGCTGCTGGGTTGCTCTAGGGCGCGAAACTGCTGCGGATTGGGAATAAGCTGCTGTCCGGCAGGGAGCTGCTGAGCGGTTGCCCAGAAGGTGGAGCCCACGCCCAGGACAAGGCCGAGCAGTACGCCGAAAACCAACCGCGCCCAAGAACGGCGCAGAAGGCTGAGCCCCTGTGCGATGGCGTCCTGGCGACAGCCTTGGGAAGCAACAGCGGGACGTCGTCCGATCATGTGCGGGTAACCCCCAAAACCTTTTTTGACCCGTTCCACTCTACCCTACTCCTCGTGCCTTTGCTGCAGCTCAGGGATCCCTTTGGAGCGAGGCTGGGAGGAGATGGGCTTCTTGAGCTTGGGCGGAGAGGAGCTGGGCGAGTTGGGTGGCTCTGGAGGCTTTTCCGGCAGCAGCGGTAGGTTGAGAATCAGCTCATACATGCGCAGGTATTCCAGCGCTGAGCGGTGCCAACTGAAATCGCTGGCCATGCCCCGCTTCTGCAGCGCTTGCCAAGTTTCTTTGTGCTGGAAGGCTTCCCAAGCCCGCGCCAGACAGGTGTAAAAGTCCAGGGCTTCGTAGCGGTCAAAGCAGTAGCCGGTGCCGATCCCCTTGCTGGGGATGTGGTGGCTGACGGTATCCACCAGCCCTCCCGTGCGGCGGACGATGGGCACACACCCATAGCGCATGGCGATCATCTGGCTGATGCCACAAGGTTCAAAGCGGCTGGGCATCAAAAACGCATCTGCCCCCCCGTAGATCAACTGGGCCAGCTTGGGTTGGTAGCCTTTTTGGTAGGCCATTTTGCCCGGGTGCCGCTCGGCCATCTCCCGGATCCGCCCTTCGTAGTAGGCTTCGCCGCTGCCTCCCAGCAAAACAAATTGCGCGTCGCTGTAGGCCAAAAAGCGATCCAAGGCTTGGATGAGCAAGTCGATCCCTTTTTGCTCCACCAAACGGGCCACCATGCCCATCAGGAAGGTATCTGGGTTAACGGTCAAGCCCAACTTGGCCTGTAGCGTGGCTTTGTTGGTCGCCCGCCCGCTGAGATCATCGATGCTGAAATTGGCCTCTAGGTCTGGGTCGGTGCGGGGATCAAACCTATCGATGTCGATCCCATTCAAAATTCCTCGCAACCGTTCCCCTTTCCAGGCCAACAAGTCCTGCAGTCCTTCCCCATGCAGAGGGGTGCGAATTTCCATCGCATAGGTGGGCGAGACGGTGTTCACTTGGTCGGCGTAGAGGATCCCGGCAGCCATGGTGTTGTGGGCAGAAAAATACCAGGGCAGCCAGGTCATGCGCTCCAGTTGCCAGCGCCAGGGCCCTTGGTAGGCCAGGTTGTGGATGGTGAACACCGTGCCAATATCGGGAGCTTGGTGCATCCAGGCCGGGATCATGCCGGTGTGCCAATCGTGGCAGTGGATGATGTTGGGTTTCCAGGGGTAGTAAGTCCAGGCAAATTCGGCCACAGCGTTGGCAAAAAAGGTGAAGCGCCAGAACTCGTCCTCGCCGTAGTAGATGCGGTGGGGAGCAAAGCAGTAGTGGCTGACCAAGTAGAGGGGCACATCGGTGCCGGGCAAAACGCTTTCGTAAATATCGGCCACCTGACCCATGACCTGTTTAGACCAGATGGGATCTTTCGAGCGGGGGTATTGCCCCGGTTCCTGGCCGAACTTGTCCCAGAGAAAGCCATACAGAGGCATGATGATGCGGACATCCTGACCCAGCTTGCGCAAAACGACAGGCAGGGATCCCACCACATCCGCCATGCCCCCCACCTTGGCCAAAGGTGCTGCCTCTGCCGCTGCGAACAAAATCCTGGCTTGAACCACGCTGCCCTCCCTGGTGTTGTGGGCTCCGCTCCGCCGCCGCGAACGGATCCCGGCTCAGTTGCCCTCAGCCAAAACCCTTCCCATCCTAAAACACAAGGGATCCCTGCGCCGGATGAGCTGATGCAGCGCCTCATCTTGAGGTTATGTTGCAACTTATTGATTTTTCGTAAGATGGAAGGACAGTGCTGCTCAGAACTGTTGTGGGCGCTGCTGTATTGCACTTTATTCGTCGTCATTGTTCTGGAGAGACGTCCTATGACCATAGCGGTAGGGCGCGTGCGTCAGGAGCGAGGATGGTTCGACATCGTCGATGACTGGCTCAAGCGCGACAGATTCGTGTTTATCGGCTG
>NZ_JBSSAG010000060.1:2500-5285 GCF_054058395.1 Thermostichus sp. OS-CIW-26
CGGTACTGGTTCACTATCGGTCACGCAGGAGTATTTAGCCTTACGAGATGGTTCTCGCCGATTCACACGGGATTTCCCCTGCCCCGTGCTACTCGGGATCCGGCCGGCGCCTTTGAGCTTTCGGCTACAGGACTTTCACCTTCTCTGGTGCAGCATTCCAGCTGCTTCCCCTAGCCCGCCGGCTGCCGTTTGGCCGTCCCACAACCCCGCCCAGCCGTAGCTGAGCGGTTTAGGCTCTTTCCCGTTCGCTCGCCGCTACTGAGGAAATCACTTTTGTTTTCTTTTCCTGCGGCTACTAAGATGTTTCAGTTCGCCGCGTTCGCCCCTTTGGCCTATGGATTCAGCCAAAGGTGACAAGGCTTGCGCCTTGCCGGGTTGCCCCATTCGGGAACCTGCGGATCACCGCTTTTGTCCAGCTCCCCGCAGCGTTTCGTCGGTAACACGCCCTTCCTCGCCTCTGCGTGCCTAGGTATCCACCGTGCGCCCTTAACTGACTTGACCTTTTCACCTCACGTAACATTGGTGTTCTACCTGCCTCATGCCCCCAGGTTGCTGCTGCTTCCCCCAAGCCAAGGCTCGGAGGGCTCAACCCAGAAGCATGCTGCTCTCTTGCTATGCAGTTTTCAAAGTGCTGGCCGGCTCAACCCGGCTGGAGGCTTGTGCTCGGACCCAAACCCCTAGCCCGGTCGTCAACCTATCCAACTGGAGAACCCCTTCCCGGCTCCTCACCAAAGTGGTGGAGGTAAGCGGACTCGAACCGCTGACTTCTGCCGTGCAAAGGCAGCGCTCTACCAGCTGAGCTATACCCCCAGTCCAGACTGCACCCACCCTCTGGCTTTGCCCTCAGCTTGGCCAGCTCGCTTCTAGCTTGCTAGCTCTCCCTTCTCCAGGACAAACAGTGGGCCATCCTGGACTCGAACCAGGGACCTCACCCTTATCAGGGGTGCGCTCTAACCACCTGAGCTAATAGCCCTCCCCTCGGTTCCCCTCCAGAACCTCAGTCAACCATCCCTTCAACCCCGACCGACCTGGGATAACCTTTGCTGGCCTGAGGGTGGTCTAACTCCCCTCAGATGCCCCAAGGTAGGTCTCCCTAAAAGGAGGTGATCCAGCCGCACCTTCCGGTACGGCTACCTTGTTACGACTTCACCCCAGTCACCAGCCCTGCCTTCGGCGGGTGCTCCGACTTCGGGCATGGCCAGCTCCCATGGTGTGACGGGCGGTGTGTACAAGGCCCGGGAACGTATTCACCGCAGCATGCTGATCTGCGATTACTAGCGATTCCGCCTTCACGCAGGCGAGTTGCAGCCTGCGATCTGAACTGAGACGCGGTTTTTGGGATTGGCTCACGCTCGCGCGCTCGCGACCCTTTGTCCGCGCCATTGTAGCACGTGTGTAGCCCAGAGCGTAAGGGGCATGCTGACTTGACGTCATCCTCACCTTCCTCCGGTTTGTCACCGGCAGTCTCCCTAGAGTGCCCAACTCAATGCTGGCAACTAGGAACAAGGGTTGCGCTCGTTGCGGGACTTAACCCAACATCTCACGACACGAGCTGACGACAGCCATGCACCACCTGTGTCCGCGCTCCCGAAGGCACCCCCACGTTTCCGCAGGGTTCGCGGCATGTCAAGCCCTGGTAAGGTTCTTCGCGTTGCATCGAATTAAACCACATGCTCCACCGCTTGTGCGGGCCCCCGTCAATTCCTTTGAGTTTCACACTTGCGTGCGTACTCCCCAGGCGGGACACTTAACGCGTTAGCTCCGACACTGACCGGGTCGATACGGCCAACGTCTAGTGTCCATCGTTTACGGCTAGGACTACTGGGGTATCTAATCCCATTCGCTCCCCTAGCTTTCGTACCTCAGCGTCAGTTGAGGCCCAGTTGCGCGCTTCCGCCTCAGGTGTTCTTCCCGATCTCTACGCATTTCACCGCTACACCGGGAATTCCCGCAACCCCTACCTCACTCTAGCCGGTCAGTTTCCAGGGCCTTCCCACAGTTGAGCTGTGGCCTTTAACCCCAGACTTGACCAGCCGCCTACGTACCCTTTACGCCCAATAATTCCGGATAACGCTTGCCTCCTCCGTCTTACCGCGGCTGCTGGCACGGAGTTAGCCGAGGCTTATTCCTGGGGTACCGTCAGCTTTCGTCCCCCAGAAAAGAGGTTTACAACCCAAGGGCCTTCCTCCCTCACGCGGTATTGCTCCGTCAGGCTTGCGCCCATTGCGGAAAATTCCCCACTGCTGCCTCCCGTAGGAGTCTGGGCCGTGTCTCAGTCCCAGTGTGGCGGGCCATCCTCTCAGACCCGCTACGGATCGTCGCCTTGGTAGGCCATTACCCCACCAACTAGCTAATCCGACGCAGGCTCATCCTCAGGTGGATTGCTCCTTTCAGCTTCCGCCTGTATGGGGTATTAGCAGCCGTTTCCAGCTGTTATCCCCCGCCTGAGGGTAGATTCCTACGTGTTACTCACCCGTCCGCCACTGACACCCGAAGGTGTCCGTGCGACTTGCATGTGTTAAGCATACCGCCAGCGTTCATCCTGAGCCAGGATCAAACTCTCCGTGTCGATGCAAGAGCTTGTCTCTGGAAAAATGGAAACTTGACAGGGTTGAATATGCAGCCACCAGCCGACTCAGGGAGCCTGCTGTGCTGCTTGGCGATGGTTGACTGAACGAGTTACTTGTCAAGGTTCTGGGGCGCCGGGGCTGGGTGGCCTCATCAGCGCTTTACTACCCTATCCCCACCCCCACCACCCCGTCAAGATATCCAACCCAAAATTTTT
>NZ_JBSSAG010000061.1:0-5054 GCF_054058395.1 Thermostichus sp. OS-CIW-26
AACAGAAAGATCAACTGGTAGTAATCCGTACTGAACATATTATACATTATTTTCAGTATAGTTGAGCTTATTATTGACTAGAGTCATGCTCTCCTTCACGGTGGCCCTTCTCAGAGAGGGGGTGCCTCAATACTCGCTTAGAAGAGCTTCCACAAACTCGTAGCTGGAAAAAGGCCGCAGATCTTCTAGCCCCTCGCCGGCGCCGATAAAGCGGATGGGCAGGTTCATCTGCTGCGTAATGGCCAGGGCAATCCCCCCCTTGGCGGTGCTATCCAGCTTAGTCAGGATCACACCGCTCAACTTGGCAGCCTCGGCAAATACCTCGGCTTGGCGCAACCCGTTTTGCCCTTGGGTGGCATCCAGCACCAGAAGGCTTTCTACTTTGGCTTCGGGAGCTTTTTTGTCAACGATGCGGCGGATCTTGGCTAGCTCGTCCATCAGGTTTTTCTTGTTTTGCAGACGGCCTGCCGTGTCCACCAACAGCAACTCGGTGCCCCTGGCCTTGGCGGCTGTGATGGCGTCAAAAACCACCGCTGCCGGATCGGCATTGGGAGAGGGATTGGCGATCACCTCTACCCCTGCTCGCTCTGCCCAAACCTTGAGCTGCTCCACAGCAGCAGCCCGGAAAGTATCAGCAGCAGCAATCAGACAGCGGTATCCAGACTTGCGGGCGACATGGGCAATTTTGCCAATGGTGGTGGTTTTGCCCGCCCCATTCACCCCGACAATCAGCCAAATGTTGAGCGTGTCCCGTTGTGGGGCAAAGGTGGGATCCCCCACCGTCAACATCTGCCGCATCTGCTGCTTGAGGTATTTGACGGCCTCCTCTGGGGGCACCACCTCCTCTCGCATGCGCTTTTGTAGGGCTTGGATGATCTGCTCGGTGGCGTCGATCCCCACATCGGCCTGCAGCAACAGGGCCTCAATTTCTTCCACAGCCTTCTGATCCAGAGGGCCGCGGCCTACCAGGGCTTTCAACTGGTTGATCAGGTTAAGGCGGGTTTTGCCCAAGCCTCGCCGCAGCTTTTGCAGCCAGGAGATTTCCTCAACGGAAATCTCTTCCGGTTTGCGCCCTTGAGCCGCCAAGATCTCGGCTGACCAGCGGAAGCCCTCATCGAAGACCAGCTCTTCCGGCCCCGTCTCTGGAGAGGGAGCAACGGCTGGAGTCACCGGCTCGGGTTTGGGCTCGTCCACAGCGCTGGCTTGCAGGGCTTGGAGACGCTCAGCAGCGCGGGGAGCCAGATCGAAAAACGAGGGAGCTGCCGCCGGCTGCACAGGGGGCGATTCTGGAGATGCTGGTTCTTGTGTTGGAGTGGAGGACTGGACGGGTTCACGGGGTTCTGCTTGGGCAAGTGGGCCGGAGTCCTCAGTCGAGGCCGGTGGCTGCAGCTGGACGGATTCTGCTCGCGCAGGCGGGGCGGACTCCTCGGTTGCCGGTGGGGCTTGGGCAGCAGCACGGGCCTTCAGGTTGGCATAGGCGGCTTTGGCAAAAGCCAAATAGTCTTCAGGGGAGATCTCCGCCGGTTCTGTGGCTGGCGCGGGGGCTGGTGGCGAAGACTCCGCTTCACCAGGAGAGTCGGTAGAGTCGGTATAGCGGCGGCGAAACCAATCGAAGGCCATAATCCCATCTCCAGCCTGGCTGATCTTTATCCAGTTTGACAGAGTAGCTCTCCTGCTAGAGCGCAGCCCTGGGGAGCTCATCCCTGCTCAATGGGGATCCCCGTTAGCGGGACGAGGTCCTTTCCAACCCTTCCACCCGCACAAACCCAATCACCTGCAACTGGTCAGGCTCTATCTCTAGGCTGAGCACCCGCATCAGGATCCCAATCTCTTCCAGCTCTTGCAGGTCAAGCACCTCATTGAGCCCGCCCAAAAACGCTGCTGAGATCTCATCGGGAACCCGCACAGAACCGATCACAAACTCCGGATTCTCCAGCTTTAGGCTGCGCCCTTCTTCCACGCGGATCCCGGTGTTAAACACCACCTCCACCGCTCGCGTTAGCGGGACGGAGTCCTTTTGCTCAGTACCGCCGTCTTTCTCCACCAAGAGGGCAGAGAGCTGAATGCGGCTGGGATCCAAAAACTCGACTCGAGGCTGACGCAGATCAAAACGGCGAGCTTCCCTTCCAGCTCCCCCAAAGGGCAGATCGGCGCGGATATCCTGAAACTGGCGGAGCACCTCTGGCTTGTTGAGGGCAGCATTCAAGTCCTCTTCCCGCACCAACACCCGTACCGCCGCTTGCAGAGGTCGCGCTAGGCGCAAGGGAGCCCCCTGGAAAAAAGAGGGGTCAATTGCCACCGGATCAGTTTCCAGCTCCAGAAGCTCGATGCGGGGAAAGGGCGCTCGATAGAGCCCGCGACCGGCAATCAGCAGGCGATCCGCTTGGCCATTCAGCAGTCGGTAATTGGGCTGGCTTTGAATACGCACCTCCAAAACCTCTGCCCGATCCAACTGATCCAGCAAAAGCTGCCGCGCCGTCTGATCCGCCAGATAGCCCGCTCCTCCTCCCAAGCTCGCCAACAGCCCCAAGAGAACCGCCAGGATCTCCATGCTCACTGCCCTGCTGTGCCCTAACCTAGGTTAGCAAGGGGATCCCTGGCCCACCTTGGGGATCCGGGCTAGCGCATCACCTTGAGGGGGCTGGCCTCAATGGGGCGATTGCCCATAAAGGTTTTGGCAATTTTCAGGCCATCGGCCATTATCGGCCGATTGAGCGTGGGATCATGGATGAATTTGGCCCCAGAGGCAACCGTTGGGCGTCCCTCCCCCCAAGTGTCCACGACTTTGAGAGTTGCAGCAGCAACTGGACGTCCGTCGGCATAGTAATCCACCACTTTCAGGGTTGAAGCCCCAACCGGACGGTGGTCAATCTCAATTTCGCTGAACTTGACAGGGCTGGGAAACACGGGCGGGCCGGATTTCTCCCCCAGCAGTACCGGCATCTGAGCAGCCGCAGAGGCCCCATCAGCAGGCAGGGGAGCCAGGTTTAGAGCGTTACCCGTTTGCGTTAGCGGGAGGGCGTCCTTTCCCATAGAAGAAGCCTCTTGCTCTGGAAGCGTGCCGGAATGACCATTTGGAACGGCCATAAGAAACTCCTGAGTTGGTAGAGATAATGAACAAAACAGGACGGGAAAGGGCAGGAAGCTAGATCCCAGTGGAGCGCTGCGGAAGAGGCATACCGTTGGCAAGGCTAAAGGTTGGCCTCCCCAAGTTCATCCCCAAGTTCAAATGAGTGAGACTGAATCTCGAATCTAAAAATATTCTAAACCAATAAAAATATTCTAAACCAAAGTTTGGCATGGGATCCGCCGGCTGTGACCCAACGGTTCCTAAGACGATGCCGGCCAGTCGCGTTAGCGTTGCGCAGCTATGACGTCCTGATACATTTACGCTGAACACTGCTGAACATCACTGTTCAACTATGCAGCGATAGCATTCTGTTTGTTTCCATTCGCGTTAGCGGGACGGAGTCCAAACAGAATGGCGGTATCCCGCAAAGCTTTGAGTAGAATACCCAAAGCGCAGTTTCCGTGTCGTCTTACTACCAATTTTCTGCTTTGCTTTGGCTACCATGTTGGCAGACTCGAAAGTAAACAGAAAGATCAACTGGTAGTAATCCGTACTGAACATATTATACATTATTTTCAGTATAGTTGAGCTTATTATTGACTAGAGTCATGCTCTTCGCTTCAGCCACCCCCTGGCAAAATCCAAAGCGGACGGTACACTAGTGAGTTAGCAAAGTCTATGGCAGGGATCCCCTATTCCTATTGGCGCTGGGCAAGGTGGGCTACACCGGCTCTGTGGGCGTTGCTGCTTTGGTTTGCTCCTGCAGCTCGAGCTTCTACCCTGGACGCGCCCCCATTTGACCTGAATGTTGTCCGCTCCCGTTCTCTGCCGTGGAGACATCCTCTTCTTGTTCCCGAGCAGAAGGATCCCATCCCATCCGCTCGCGTTGGCGAGACGGAGTCCTGGGCTGAAGTCGAGGTGACAGAGCCTCCTTTCCTAGAGTTCACCCTTGAAGAAAGCAACGCAGCTGTTGCCCTATTTGGATGCGATTGCCCGGCCCACCTCAACCAGTTGCGGAGACTACGCGGTCTGCCTTTGCTGTGAAGCACAGCTCCACCAGTAGCCATCCCCGACCAAGAAACACAGGAAGTCATCAAGGCCAAAGATTGGGAGCGAGAGCCATTTCAGCCGGCCTTGGGCAGAAGGGATCCCCCTGGGCCGAGTTAGGGCAGGACAGGGAGTAGCGGCAGGATCTCAATCTCGGTGCGTTGGGTTTGTTCGGGGGATCCGGAGGGCCAAATGGAGCCGCCGGAGCCGTGGAGTGGAACGGTCTGACCGGCTGGGCTGACCATGCCGTGCTGAATGATGAGCTGGTTGAGGCGGGCAATGCGCTCCGAGACGGGGGGATGGGTGCGCAGGAACTCTGGCACAGATCCGCGGGATTGCAACTTGGCCAAAAATTGCGGCATGCCCTGCGGGTCAAACCCGGCGCGATAGGCTGCCCCCAGACCTTTTTCATCGGCGATAAACTCGTTTTCACGGCTCTGCGGGCGCCGTACTCCCAATTCCAGGGCCAGAGCGGCCAGGGTACTGTCGTTGAGCCCCAACAATTGAGCCCCAAACTGGGCAGTGGCAGCCTGCTGCAGTTGTTGCAGGCCGTGGCGTTCGCCGATGTGGGCCACCTCGTGGGCCAGCACGGCGGCAATCTGGTCGTCGTTGTCGGCGGCTGCGAGGGCACCAGTGGTGATGTAGACAAAGCCTCCCAGTGTGGCAAAGGCGTTGATGTCGGGATCTTCCACCACTTGAAAGGTGTAGGGCAGATGGGGCCGTTCGCTGTGGGCGGCCACCCGTTGGCCAATGCGGTTCACCCGCTCGACCCAGTAGGGATCCGAACTGAGGCGAAGTTGTCCCCGCGCTTTCAGTTGTCGATCGATCTGGCGGCCTAAGCTCACCTGATACATTTACGCTGAACACTGCTGAACATCACTGTTCAACTATGCAGCGATAGCATTCTGTTTGTTTCCAACCAGAATGGCGGTATCCC
>NZ_JBSSAG010000062.1:0-5013 GCF_054058395.1 Thermostichus sp. OS-CIW-26
CTCCGTCCCGCTAACGCGAATGGAAACAAACAGAATGCTATCGCTGCATAGTTGAACAGTGATGTTCAGCAGTGTTCAGCGTAAATGTATCAGAAAAGTAACTCGATCCTGAACTTGGGCTTCTCGGGCCCGCTGTTGGGCTTCCAGGATGCGCTCCGGGTCGATATCCACTCCCATGCCCTGTGTGCCAAAGCGCTGCGCCGCCCGGATGAGAATGCGGCCATCCCCACAGCCCAAGTCGTAGAGAGTATCCTCGCTCCCCACCTGGGCCAAATCCAGCATGGCATCGACAACCAAGGGCAAGGTGCGCACATAGGGGGCCAAGCTGATTCCCTCTGGACTTTGCGGGTTGGGCTGGCATTGGAAGAAGGGATCCCTGCCCACCGAGTTCTGACCCAGCTTAGGTTTGAAACCGCGGGGCACCAAGGGTTGATTCCGAGAAGAGCGGTTTTCTCTGTTCATCAAATATTCTCATCAATTTCCCATCAGTCTATCAACCTGTCGCAGTACAGAGCCCCTGCCGTTCTACTGGGTGGAAAGTCACCGCCAATTGCGTCGGCTCAAGTACAGTCTACTAAGGGGTTATGGGATACACCTGTATGGTCATTTTCAACAGGAATGAAACATCTCCGTTCCATTGCTCTCTAACTCCCCTCTCCCTCTGGAGGGGCTGGGGGAAGCGGCGCGGAGCGTCTGGGCAGCGGCGGGAGTATCTCAATCGAGTCTGGAATGACTATGAACCTGCTTGTTCTAAACCTCACTGGGGTCAAGCCTCAGAAACACGATTTTTATACCCTTTTATATCCCTTAATTTGTAACGGGCTGTATCTCAAAAAATATCTTGATTCAACAACTTAGCCAGGCGTTCCAGCCCCTTTTTGACTTGGCGGGAAACAGTAACGGCACTGATCCCTAGCCGCTCTGCCGTTTCTTTTTGCGTGAGGTCATAGAAGAAGACAAATTCCAAAATCTTGCGGGTACGTTCCTCCAGCTGAGCCAAGGCATGTTGTAGGCGAATACGATCTTCTTCAGCCAGTTGAAAACTGCGGTAGCGCTGATCCGGAACGACCTCCCCCAGAGCAACACTGTCTTCCTCAGTTTGAATCGGAGCATCCAGGCTGAGCAAAAGGCTGTTTTGTTGGGCCAGCTCCAGCTCTCGCCATTCCTGCTCCGTCAGTTGCAGGGCTTCCCTCACCTCGGCCTCAGAGGGAGAACGGCCCAACTCTTGCCGCAGACGGGCAATCACCTTCTTGGCTTGTCTTTGCAGGGTCGTCCAGCGGCGTGGGATCCGCATGGTGGGGCTTTTGTCCCGCAGGTAGTGTTGAATTTCTCCGCGAATGTAGGGCAGGGCAAAGGAGCTAAAAGCCAGGCCTCGGCTGATGTCAAAGCGTTCGATAGCTTGAATCAAACCCAAACAGCCAACTTGCACCAGGTCGTCGTACCCCTCATTGCATTGGTTGCGCCAGTGGTGGGCCTCTTTGCGCACCAAGCCCAAGTTCATTTCCACCAGCCGGTTGCGCAGGGCTGGATCGCGATTCTGGTGGTACAGCCGCAACAGTTCGGCGGTTCGGGCTTTAACATCCTCACTAGATGCCATAGATCCACATGCGGCTGAGAATCCGGTCTTGGCCAAAGGCAATGGAGGGGGGGCCGCCGGTCGCCTCAGGGAGACGGAGTTCTTGGGAGAGGTCAGGCGAGGGGCCGTTATCATAGACAACCACTTTACCGATTTGCCGAAAATAACTGTAGAACAAGCACTCAAGGAACTCGAAAACCATTCAAAGGTTGAGGATCCCACCCATAACCAACACCCATCCAGTCAAGAGACGCTTTTGCCCAGCCAGACCCTGCGCAAGCAGGTGCTACAGGGCTACAGGGATGGCGTTAGAAGCACAACCGGACACTGTTGAGATTTGCCAAGAGCTGGAACGTTCTTAGTTTGACCAGGTTTCTTGACCCAAGCAACAGCATCTCCACGGAAAATCGGCGGGTTTCCTCGGCAAAAGAGCGCAATTTTCCCGTAAGACCCAACGAAATTGCCGGATTTCTGTTGTTGGCGTGCTCTCGTGGTTATTGGTGATTGGGTCAGGTTGGCGGTGAAACAGCCTGTGCATTCCAGCCTCTCCTCTCCTTCTGGGAGGTGAGAACGTCAAGAGGCTGTTCGTGACAGCGGCGGGGGGTTCTTGGGGGGATCCGTGCCGGCAAGGGCTGCCAAAAAGGATGCAAAACTCGGCTCCTCGCGAATGAGGTCGAAATAGGGCTCAGAGGAGAGCAAGGGGCGGTAGCGTTCCGGCTCCAGGCGTAGGGCTTGCTCCAAAGCTTGTAGGGCCTGAGGCACTTGGCCTTCCCAGGCGCAGCAGCAGGCTTTGGCGTAGTGAGCCTCGGCATTGTCGGGATCCATCTGCAGGGCCCGATCAAAACTCTGGATGGCCAGCTCGTAGAGGTTCAAGTCCATCAGCACCAGGCCGCGCTGCACCCAGATCTGAGGGCGTTTGGGATCCTGCGCCAGGGCACGGTCATAGCTGTTGAGGGCCTCCATCGGGTTGCCGAGGCGGTGGTGGGCAAGGGCATGGCCGGCCCAGAGAGAGGCCGATTCGGAGCCCAGTTGCAGGGCTCGTTCGTAGCTGGCCAGAGCATCGGCGTAGCGCTCTAGGTGAAACAGAGCCAGCCCCCGACTCTGCCAAACTTGAGCATCGACGGGGTTGATGGCGAGGGCTTTGTCGTAGCTGATCAAGGATCCCTGCCACCGTCCCAGAGAGGCTAAGGTTAGCCCGTGCAGGTACCACGTTTCCGGGCTGTCGGGGCTGAGGGCAAGGGCCCGTTCGTAGGCACGTAGGGCTTCTTCGTAGCGGCCCAATTGCCGCAGCGTGTTGGCCTGGTTAAAGCGGGCCTCAAAAAAATCCGGTTTCAGCCGCAGAGCCCGCTCATAGCTGGCCAGAGCTTCTTGATGGCGACCGAGATCGTCCAGCAGAGAACCACGGTTGTTCCAGGCTTCGGGGAAGTCCGGCTTCAGCTCCAGGGCGCGGTCGTAGCTGGCCAGGGCAGCTTGGGCTTGCCCCAGGTGGTCGAGGGTGGTGGCGCGGTTGTACCAGGCAATGGGATCCTGCGGCTGATCTCCCACCGCCTGCTCGAAGGGCTGTAGTTGAGCCGCCTGTTCCGCCGAAAGGGCAGATGGGTCAACCGCCGGGGCCGGCGAAACGGTTGTCGATTCTGGGGAGGCAGCACGCTTCTGCCGCCGCAGCCACCAGGCCCAACCCCCGGCCAAAAGCAACAGGCTCGCCCCCAGCACCAGCACGCCCACGTCGGTCGGGGCAATCACAAACGGCATGACCCACTTCCTGATACATTTACGCTGAACACTGCTGAACATCACTGTTCAACTATGCAGCGATAGCATTCTGTTTGTTTCCATTCGCGTTAGCGGGACGGAGTCCAAACAGAATGGCGGTATCCCGCAAAGCTTTGAGTAGAATACCCAAAGCGCAGTTTCCGTGTCGTCTTACTACCAATTTTCTGCTTTGCTTTGGCTACCATGTTGGCAGACTCGAAAGTAAACAGAAAGATCAACTGGTAGTAATCCGTACTGAACATATTATACATTATTTTCAGTATAGTTGAGCTTATTATTGACTAGAGTCATGCTCTTTTCTGCGCGCCTCTACATCATCACCAAAAACGGCAGGGGATCGCTGGGCCCTGCCGGCGAGATCAGCTCAATGCGCTTTTCGCCAGGGTAGGTGCTGGGATCGATCTCAAAGGTAACCGTCAGCGCCTCGGCGTTGGCCTGCACCGGTTCCTTAGAGCGTCCCAAGGGATCCCCAAAGCTGACTCGGATCCCTTTACCCGCCGGGCTGACTCGGATTTCCGTCACCTGATCCAGATGGGATCCCTCTAGGGTACAGACGATTACATCCCCGACAAAGGCCTCCAGAGGCCAGCCCCGCCGCACCACCGGTTTGGACATGGTTGTCGCTCCCACAGGCTTCTGCATCTCAGTTTAATTTTTCATTTTCCCCTCCCTGCTCCAGCCCAAAACGGCTTTGGTGGCAGAGAGGCTCTCCCCCCTTGGGCCGGATCTCCTGCCACCCCTGTAGAGAAGAGGGAGTTGGGGAAAGGGCAACGGCAGGCGCTCGCAGCAACACCTGGCGGTCTGGGCCCACGCTCACCAAGCGGGGCATCTCTCCAAGACTATCGGCCACCGCAAACAGCACCCGCTCTCGCGCCTGGGGATCCCAGCCCAGCAGCTGCGCATACCCCAGCGCCGGCGGCGGATCCCAGATTTGCACCGGTGGGATCCCTGTCGAGCCAGTGGGCAAAGGCCAGACCACCGCCCGATCCCAGCTCAAATCGGTCTGGAACCAGCCTTCGTACTCCCGCGCCAGCAAAGTGTTCCCCTGCCAGGCTAGAGGCAGGATCATGGCAAAATCCAATGCCTCAACGGGGTCGTACACCGACCCTGAGGCTTGATAGATAACCTGCAAGGCCCGAGTACGGGTGTTCTCGGCAAACAACACACTGGTCAACCGACCAGCCTGAGGCGTGGCCACCAAATCTAGCCGTGTGTACACCTGCCACTGGGGATCCGGCGCCGGCAAGGGATCGCTGCGCAACAGGCCAACCAATGTGCATTGCCGCTGCCGGGCTTGCTCCTGCAAGTCGTACACCCATTCCCAAGGGATGGGCAAAGTAGGGGGGGAGGAGACTCCAGGGGCAGCCGGCGCCATGTCCCTCGCCCAGGCAGCGCTCCCCTCCGCCCAGCCGATCCAAACAGCCACAAGGGCTCTCCCCAGTTGCCACAGCCAGTTTTGCCTGAGCCAGCCCCCCATCTGCCTCACCTTCCGTCGTGACATACTCCCGCACTCATGCTGATGCAAAGCGCTCCGCGCCGCTAATGCGAAAAGGACGTTTCCTGCGCTTGAGGACTACGTCCCGCTGACGCGAAAAGAACGGGATGCCCCACCGCCCTGTGCTTGATGTTGATGGCCGCATGGTGGTCGCGTCCTAGTTCTAGCC
>NZ_JBSSAG010000063.1:0-4567 GCF_054058395.1 Thermostichus sp. OS-CIW-26
AAACCAGCCTGGAGGTTCGTGGTTGGCTTGCCAACTGCAGGGCTACCAAAAGCCCGCCCTGTACTGCGAAGCAGTCAGGGTCGGGTAGTTTACAGCGCCAAGCCCACGACGAGGATCGAACTCGTGACCTCCCCCTTACCAAGGGGGTGCTCTACCACTGAGCCACGTGGGCAAAGCCGATGGTGGGCCGAGTTGGATTCGAACCAACGTAGGCGTAAGCCAGCGGATTTACAGTCCGCCCCCTTTAACCCCTCGGGCATCGACCCGTTGACACCGGTCTTTCATCATAGCAGAAGGTGTTGCGTAAGTCAGACACACTCCCACTGTGCCAATTGTCAGCCATCTCAAAACCGAGGAGTCAGAGTCGAAGCGGAACGAGGCAGCCCCAGAGCTGGGTATAAAGGGATCGGGTTAGGGCTGGGCACTTTTCAAGACAAGCTGAATAAGGAACTTGATATCGTTTAAGACAGTTTTCTGACTCCTGACCATGATTTCGACCCTCGGCACTCCCACCCATCCAGAGCAGACCCTTTCCCCCAACCAGTCTTTGCGCCCCTTGACCAGCCGTATCAACAGCCGGGGGCACTTGGAAATTGGGGGGTGCGACGTGGTGGAGCTGGTGCGCCAGTTTGGATCCCCTCTCTACATCCTGGACGAATGGACGCTGCGCCGCGCCTGCCAGCTTTACCGTGACACCTGGGCCCGCTGCTACGCCGGGGGATCCCGGGTTTTGTACGCCACGAAAGCCTGGAATTGCCTGGCCATCTGTGCATTGGCGCTGCAAGAAGGGCTGGGGTTGGATGTGGCTTCTGGCGGGGAGCTGTACACGGCCCTGCAGGCGGGGGCCAAAGGTGAAGATCTCTATCTGCACGGCAACGCCAAGTCTCTCGACGAGCTGAACTTGGCCCTGGAGACGGGCTGTACTTTGGTGGTCGATAGCCTGTACGAACTGCAGCAGGTGTCGGCCCTGACCACGCCCGCACGGCCAGCGCGGCTGCTCCTGCGGGTTAACCCTGGTATTGACGTCCACACCCACGAGTACATCCGCACCGGACAAACCGACAGCAAATTCGGCATCGGCCAATGGCAACTGCCGGAGGTGTTTGACTTTTTGGCAGCCCATCCCCAACTGCAGTGCGTTGGGCTCCATGCCCACATTGGGTCACAGATTTTTGATCTACAGGGCCACCGAGACCTGGCGGGGGTGCTGGCCCAGATCTGGCGGCAAGGGCTGGGCAGAGGGTTGCCCCTACAAGAGCTGAATGTGGGTGGGGGCCTGGGGATCCGCTATATCGAATCCGATGATCCCCCCTCCATCCCGGAGTGGGTGGAAACTGTGGCAACGGCGGTGCAACAAGCCTTTGCCCAGGCTGGGATCCCTTTGCCCAAGGTGCTCTGCGAGCCTGGACGATCTGTGATTGGGCCGGCTGCCGTGACCGCCTACACCCTGGGAGGGCAAAAGCGGATCCCTCCCAGCGATGACCTGCCCCAGGGACGCACCTACATCACCATCGACGGTGGTATGTCCGACAACCCGCGCCCGATCACCTATCAAGCCCGCTATACCGCCCTTCTGGCCAACCGACCAGAGGCAGAGGCCACGCAGCGGGTAACGGTGGCCGGCAAGCACTGCGAGTCGGGGGATGTGCTGTTGAAGGATGTGCTTCTGCCCGCCCCAATGGCAGGAGAAGTGTTGGTGGTTTTGGCGACGGGGGCCTACAACTACAGCATGGCTTCCAATTACAATCGCTTCCCTCGGCCAGCCGCGGTGCTGGTCAACGAGGGAGAGGCCCAGTTGATTGTGCGGCGAGAAACTTATGCCGACTTAATCCGTCAAGATGTCTTGCCAGAGCGGTTGCTGCGTTGAAGGGGAAGTTTGCCCATACCCATCTGGTCAGTAGAGGCACAGCCTTTCCTGGCAGCGCCGACCGCAGCCAACGCACCTCATGCGAGAAAGACTGGAAGACAGCCAGGAGGTGAGTGGTAGGCTGGTCTGGGGGCCGCAGTCCAACAGGGGTTCTGAGGTGCAGAACGGCACCAGGCAGAAGGTCCGCAATGAGGGGAGCGTGAACGGGGTTTTTCGCCATGCTGGCGGCCTTATGGGCTTGGCTACAGCAGTTTAACTTTCTCAGCCTCTTGGACTGGGCTCTGGCTGTCTTTCTGTTGGCTTTGGCTCTCTACTACACCCGCGAAAGTCGTGCTGGGGTGCTGGTGAGGGGATTTATAGTGCTGCTGGTGCTGTACCTGGCCACAGCCTCTCTCCCCTTGGTTCACCTGATCTTGGATCGCCTGCTCCTGGGCGCAGCTGTAGCCATGGGCGTGCTCTTTCAACCGGAGTTTCGGCGGCTGCTGGAGCAATTGGCAAGAGCCATCCGCATGGAGTGGCCGAGCAACGCAGGCGATGACGAGGAGGATCCTGAGGAAGATTTGGTGGAAGAACTGGTGCAAGCAGTGCGAGAACTTTCCCAAAACCGCACAGGAGCGCTGATTGTGATCGAGCCGGAGCAACCAATTGACTCGCGGGTGTTTACCGACAAAGGAGTACCTCTCCAGGCGCGGGTGTCGCGGGAGATCCTGCAGACCATTTTCCAGACTTCAACTTTGTTGCATGATGGGGCTGTGGTCATCCATCGGGATCGCATTCGCGCAGCGGGGGTCATCCTACCGGTTTCGGAGCGGGCCGCCTCTCGGCAACTGGGCACACGGCACCGTGCTGCGATGGGGATCACAGAGCAGACCAATTGCTTGTGTATTGTGGTCTCAGAAGAAACGGGATCCATTTCCCTGGCGGAGGGTGGGCGCATCGAGCGGCCTCTGACCAGTGCCAAGTTACACGAGCTGCTGGTACAGCGGTTGCGCAATCCCCGCGATGCCAAAAAACGAGATGCTCCGCTAAAGGGATTGTGGGCCTACCCCTGGTTTCGCAATGGGCCGCTGCGCTGGTGGGGATCCCTTGCCGATCTGACTAAACTCTTTCGCAAACCTGAGAAAACCCTCCCCGAAGACTGAATCTCCATGACCCTTTCTCCTGCCCATCTTCTGCAGTTGCCTGCCGACCTGGATCCCCAGTTGTTGCCCCGCCATGTGGCGGTGGTGATGGATGGCAACGGGCGTTGGGCGCAAAAACGGGGCTTACCCCGCAGTGTTGGGCATCAGCGAGGGGTAGCGGCCCTGAAGGAGCTGCTGCGCTGTTGTGATGACTGGGGGATCCCAGCCCTTACCGCCTATGCCTTCTCCACCGAGAACTGGGGCCGGGCCCGCGAGGAGGTGGATTTTCTCATGACTTTGTTCGAGCAGGTGTTGTGGCAGGAATTGGGGGAAATGGTGCAGCAGGGGGTGCGCATCCAGTTTGCCGGCCAGTTGTCGGCTCTGCCCCACTCTCTGCAGGAAACCATCGTGCATGCGGTGGAATGCACCCAGCACAACAAGGGCATTTGCCTGACGGTGGCCCTTAACTACGGGGGACGACAGGAGATCCTACAGGCCTGCCGCTCCATTGCCACCTTGGTGCAGCAGGGGCTGCTGCAGCCGGATCAGATTGACGAGGCCCTCTTTTCCCAATTTCTCTACACCACCGGCTTATCGGATCCTGATCTGCTGATCCGTACCAGCGGCGAGATGCGCATCAGCAACTTCCTGCTCTGGCAGATGGCCTACACCGAGCAGTATTTCACCCCCATCCTCTGGCCGGATTTCGACCGAGCCGCTTTTCACCAAGCCTTGCTTAGCTATCAGTCGCGGCAGCGGCGGTTTGGCAGGTGAGGATGATCCCTGGTTGGATATCCGTTGCCAACCGGCAGCTAGCGCAGAAAGCTGGTCACCAACCACATCACCGTAAACGTGATCCCCACCAACAGCGCACCAGGAGCATCGCCACCGGTGAGAGGAAGGGCAATGCCGTAGGCCAACATCAGCCCCAGGCTCAGGCCCGCCAGGGCCAAGAGAAAAGCGCGAATGAAGCGGCGCTCTTTGCGATACAGGAAATAGATACAAGCCATCAGCCCCAAGGCCAGTTGCAGCGAGGGGTACTCATCGGGAGCCAGGATAACCCAACCCCCCAGCCCACCCAGCAGCGCCGCAGGCCAGAGGGCATCGGCGGTAGAGGGGGTATCCAACCAGCGGCTGACCCAGGGGGGATTTTGGGCAGCAGGGCGAGGCAAACTCAGCTCCGGCTCAGGATGGGCAGCCCGTTGTTCGGCGTAGCGAATGCGATCGGGAACGGCGATTTTGCCCTCTTTGCGCAGGCGCAGGCGCTGCATCAGGATGGCATCGTAGGCTTGCTCCACCCGCTCTTGCTGCTGTTCATCGGCGCCCAAGCTGGCCAGGAGCCGAGCCCGCGCCGATTGAATCTCTTCAAAAGAGGCTTCTTCGCTAATTCCCAACACCTGATACGGACTCATCTCAGCCATAGCGACCAGCCCTGTAACTCTTTATCACCTTAACCCAGCCTGCCCGACCTTCGATCCGGCTACGTAAACTACCCGACACCCGCGCTATGCGCAGGGTGCGGGCTTTATCCCAATCCCTAGCGGCCCCAGAGGACAGCTAAGTTTCGGAATTTCAGGCG
>NZ_JBSSAG010000064.1:0-4205 GCF_054058395.1 Thermostichus sp. OS-CIW-26
TTGGCTCATAAGTTCATTGTACTTCATCAAAGCGCATTCCTCCCGGCACTGACCCTACGGGTACAGTGCGGGGCTCCTGCGATTTCTAGCTGATCGAATTGACGATCCAGTTGGCCCAGTTGATCTCAGAGGGAAGGCAGGGAATCTGTCGCCGAGATTCTCGAAAGCAGGGTAGGATACAGCAGCTTAGGCCAAGGTGTTGAGGAGAATGGAGCATGCGGTGGGAGTGGGGATCGGATCCGGATCCCAGTTGGCCAATTGGGGTGTTTGACAGCGGCTTGGGCGGGCTGACGGTTTGGCGAGCTTTGCGCCGTCGGCTCCCCCACGAACGGCTCATCTACTTCGGCGACACAGCGCGGTTGCCCTATGGGGAACGCTCGCCAGAGGAGATCCTGGCCTTTGTGCGGCAAATTCTGACGTGGATGCAGGCGCAGCCGGTGAAGCTGGTGGTGATGGCCTGCAATACCAGCTCGGCCTTGGCCCTAGAACAGGTGCGGCAGGAGTTTGCCCTGCCCGTTCTGGGGTTGATCCTACCCGGCGCCCAGGCAGCACTGGCCCAAGGATCCCGTATTGGGGTGCTCGCCACGGTGGCCACGGTCAAGAGTCGCGCTTACTCAAGAGCCATTCAAGAGTACAGCGCTCTGGATCCCAAACGTTTTCCGTACCCCGTTTACTGTTGGGAGCAGGCCTGCCCTGAGTTCGTCCCTCTCATTGAAGCCGGATGGCTGGATAGCCCTGCTCTGCGACAGGCGGCTGAACGCTACCTGCAACCGCTGTTGCAACAGGGGATCGATACTCTTGTCTATGGCTGTACTCACTACCCCCTGCTGGATCCAATCCTGAAGCCTTTGCTGCCGTCCTCGGTCAAACGGGTAGATCCAGGGATGGCGCTGGTGGGATCCCTGGCCCGCGAATTGAGCTTGTGGGGCTTGCGCCGCCCCTCGACCGCTGCCCAGGAGGAACCCCACCGTTTCTGTGTGAGCGGGGATCCAGAGCGATTTGCCCAGTTGGCCACTCCTTGGTTGGGCTTTCGGCCCCAGGTAGAACGGGTGGAATTGCCGGCTTTGGATGTCAGCAACTCCCTCCGCCCCTGAGCGCCCTTCTCCTCGGGGATAAAGATTGGGGGCCCCTCAACGGGTCATCACCTGCAAGGGGAAGCGCTCCGCCAGCTCCCCCTCCACTTTGGGAAGCCATTCCTCTTGGAACACCCACACCTGCCCCTGCTGTACACGGCCATCGGGGTTTTGCGTCAGCTCCAGCCAGTACACAAATTGGTTTCCCCGCAGCACCACCCCTTGGATGGCAAGGGCCAAGGTATAGCCCGGACTGCTTGCCAGAGCTTCTGGGGACGGGTAGCGAATCACCTCCACCGCCTGATCCAGATCGGCGGCGATCTCCGGCCCATAAACGTCGCGAATGGCTTGAAAGAGGTCTTCTGCCGTCAGTCCTTGGGGGCGAAAGAACGTCATCCGCTCCGAGCGAATCGTCTCCCGATCCAGCGGGTTGATGATCCGTCCCGGCGGAGCCACCGAAGCCAAGAACGTAAAACGGGATCTATCCGGCTCCACTCGGTTGATGTTCAGGGTTTCGCCCGGACGGGGCCGCAGCACAGGATTGTCCCTCACCCAGGCCGCCACCTGATCCGGAGATTGCCCAGGGATCCCCCAAGCTGCCGACCGAAGGCCCGCCACTGCCCAGCAGGCCATTGCCAAACCGGTTCCTCGCACCCAGCGCAGCCTTTTGCCCCAGCAGGACAGAGCCCTTGTTGGCTTTACACCCAAGACCGGCCAGCGATCGCAACGCACGTTCCCATTCCTCCGGGCAAACAACACAAAACTGAAAGAGATCAATTGAGGTAAGAGATCAATTAGGCGGGCATGGGCAGATCCATCCTCGATGCAAGCGCCCAACAGTCTTGCCCCTCCCCACTGTACCTGAAGATGTCGGCGCGCCTGTTGCGCCTGAGCGCGAGCATCACGGCCAATAGCTGCAAGGATCCCTCGGCAAGATACGCAGATCCCCGGCGGCTTATCCGCCAAAACGTAAAAAGTATCTTAAGATCAACGGTAAGCAAATCTCATACGCACTAGGTCAGCACCTCAGGAGGTAACCGATGGCTCTCGTTGCAATGCGGACGCTGCTGGATCATGCCGCCGAACATGGCTACGGCATTCCTGCCTTCAACGTCAACAACATGGAGCAGATCCAAGCAATCATGCAGGCAGCCCATGAAACCAACAGCCCCGTTATCCTGCAAGCCTCTCGAGGGGCACGCAAGTATGCGGGCGAGAACTTTCTGCGGCACCTGATCCTGGCGGCAGTGGAGACCTACCCCCACATCCCCGTCGCCATGCACCAAGACCACGGCAATAGCCCGGCTACCTGCTATTCCGCCATCCGCAACGGCTTCACCAGCGTCATGATGGATGGATCCCTCAAGGAAGATGCCAAAACCCCGGCCAGCTACGAGTACAACGTGGCCGTGACCTCCGAGGTGGTGAAAGTGGCCCACGCAATTGGGGTAAGCGTGGAAGGAGAACTGGGCTGCCTGGGATCCCTGGAAACGGGCCGTGGGGAAGCGGAAGATGGCCACGGCGCGGAAGAGGCGCTCAGCCATGACCAACTCCTCACCGACCCCGACCAAGCGGTGGACTTTGTGGAGCGAACTCAGGTGGATGCGCTGGCCGTAGCCATTGGTACCAGCCATGGCGCCTACAAGTTCTCCCGGAAGCCCACTGGTGACATCCTCGACATGGAGCGCATTGCTGAGATCCACCGCCGCCTGCCCAACACGCACCTGGTGATGCACGGTTCCTCCTCGGTGCCCAAGGAGCTGATCGACATCATCAACGAATACGGCGGCTCCATTCCCGAGACTTACGGTGTGCCGCTGGAAGAAATTCAGCGGGGCATCCAAAATGGAGTGCGCAAAGTAAACATCGACACCGACAACCGCCTGGCCATCACAGCTGCCGTGCGCCGCGCTCTGGCCGAGAATCCGAAAGAGTTTGACCCCCGCCACTTCCTCAAGCCTTCCATCAAGGAAATGCAAAAAGTCTGTGCTGAGCGCTACATTGCCTTCGGCTGTGCTGGCCATGGCACCAAAGTTCCGGTGGTTACCTTGGATGAGATGGCAGCCAAGTATGCTTCTGGAGCTTTGGCGGCTCAGGTGAAGAAGACCGTTGCGGTCTAGTCCCCACATCCTGCAAGAACTCTGGAATGCTTGCCGGGGCGCTTCCAGGGTTTTCCTTGGAGATCAGCTAGGTCACTGGACTCAGATTGGACAAATAAGGGGATCCAGCTGGGATCCCCTTTTGCTTTGGAGGAACTTGATGCGTTTTGGGGGTCAGGCAGCTTTTGCCGCAGAACGTTTTTCCGTCTCAATTTGATGGTTCAGCAACGCCAAGCTTAGGCAGTCCAACAGTTCCAGGTCAGCCTCAGAGTAGCGCCGCTGAAAGAGCAGCTCATTGATGCGGTTCTCTTGGCCCAAGCTGAGGAAGCTGCTGCGGAACACCTGCTCCACGATTTCTTGGATGCTGGAGGGCAGAGTAACAGAGTCAAGACTTGTATTCATGTCTGGTTCTGTTTGAGAGATGGTTTTTGAAGGGAGAAGACTATCTTTGCCAAGAGGTGAGGTAGCGCTGCTCGATGTCCTGCAGGGAAAGATGGGAAGCCCTGGGCCGCGGCTCATTCACGGAGGAGACATCGTTCTGCCACTTGAGGGATACTCCCAGCAGTGCTCCCAAAGAGAAGCTCTCGCTCAATAGGGCTGCTATGCGGTAAGTACGGTAGTCCAGGGTTAGATCTTCACTGACTTGCATCTGTGTTTCCTCCGTATTTCTAACGTTCATGCCCCTATCATAGCCTCGAGATCAGTGGAAGTACAGAGAAACATCGAGGATTTGCGTAGGCAATTTGTACGTTTCTTCTACGCGATTTGGCGGATATCGGTGGGATCCCAGGGGTCTTTGGGGCGGGTTCAGGGTTGAGTCAGGGATCCCAGCCCAGCAGAGCACAGATGTCCGCAGCCAGGGTGGCGGCGTTGAAGGGTTTGCCGATGAGACCATTGGCTCCAAGCTGAGCCAGAGAGGAGGGTGAAACTGGGAAATCGACATCCTCCCCGGCCTGAAGGCTGGAGATTCCTACCACGCTACGCATGGATGGCTCCTTGCGCAGTCGTCTCGGCGGGTTCCTGCTTCCGACCG
>NZ_JBSSAG010000065.1:0-3617 GCF_054058395.1 Thermostichus sp. OS-CIW-26
CCTGAAATTCCGAAACTTAGCTGTCCTCTGGGGCCGCTAGGGATTGGGATAAAGCCCGCACCCTGCGCATAGCGCGGGTGTCGGGTAGTTTACTTAGACTCACTTAGAATGAAGGCTGAGTCGCCAGGGGATCCCTGCAGGCTTGGTTTAAGACATGCGTTGAGGTTGCGATGACGGATGCCTCTGGGTCAGAACGATTGAAGCGAGCGAAAGGTATTTCTGAGGGTACGCCCTCATCTCTGCCGGATCACCTCATCCGGGCCACGGCGGCAGAAGGCAAAATCCGAGTGGTGGGCTTGGTGGCCACCCAGGCGGTACAAGAGGCAAGGGAGCGGCACAAGCTCTCCTATGTGGCGACAGTGGCCTTGGGGCGGGCCATGAGCGCAGCCCTGTTGCTGGCGGCCAACTTGAAGCGACGCCAGGCGCGGATTAACCTGCAACTGAAAGGGAATGGCCCCTTGGGCAACATCTGGGTGGATGCCGGCTTGGATGGCACGGTACGCGGGTATGTGAGCAACCCCGCCATTGAGCTTCCTCTCACTGCCGAGAGCAAGTTGGATGTGGGCCAAGCCGTTGGGCGCTATGGCTACCTCCATGTGCTGCGGGATCTGGGGTATGGCCAGCCTTACACCAGCGCGGTGGAGCTGGTTTCGGGAGAGGTGGGAGACGACATCACCTACTACCTCTCCTCCTCAGAGCAGATTCCCTCGGCAGTCCTTCTGGGAGTAAATCTCGACTCACAGCGGGTACGCGCCGCCGGCGGAGTGTTGTTGCAGCTGATGCCAGGGGCGCCGGCCAGTCTGATCCCAGAGATGGAAGCCCGTTTGGCCAAAGTGGAAGAATTTAGCCCGATGTTGGCTTGCGGCGGCGGCTTGCGGGAGCTGTTGCAAATCTGCCTGGGCGACTTGGATCTGAAAATTGCGCCGGAAATGCGCACCATCCGCTTCTACTGCAAGTGCAATTCCGACCGAGTGAAGGGGGCCCTGCGCATGCTGGGGCGGGACGAGTTGCTCGATATGATCCACACCGACAAGGGGGCAGAAGCGGTTTGCCAATTCTGCAACGAGGTCTACCGCATCTCGGAAGACGAGCTGCGCTCGATTGTGGCGGAGATGTCGGCCACCCCCTGATGGCACAATGATGGCCAACTACGGGATCCCGATTCTGACACCTCTCGATGTTGTCTGAGCCCCCGGTTGAGTTGGTTGAATTATCGGTTGTTGTCCCCTGCAAAAATGAGGCGGACAACCTGGAACACCTGTTTGAGCGTCTGCGGCAGACCTTGGATCCTTTAGGGATCCCCTACGAGATCATTTGTGTCAACGATGGCAGCCAAGACGACACACTGGAAAAGCTGATCGCCTTTCACCATCAGGATCCCCGCATCAAAGTGGTGAACCTTTCCCGGTGTTTTGGCAAGGAGATCGCCCTCACCGCCGGCCTCGATCACGCCTCTGGTCGAGCTGTTGTTCCCATCGATGCCGACTTGCAAGATCCGCCGGAGCTGATCCCGGAGATGCTGCAGCAGTGGCGGCAAGGCTATCAGGTGGTTTATGCAGTGCGTCGCAGCCGCCGCGGGGAGAGCTGGCTAAAACGCTTTACAGCCAACGGCTTCTATTGGTTGATTGATCAACTCAGCCAGGTGCGGATCCCGCGCAATACGGGGGATTTTCGACTGCTGGATCGGCAGGTGGTGGAGGCAGTTAAACAGCTGCGAGAGCGCACCCGCTTTATGAAAGGGATCTTTGCCTGGGTGGGCTACCGGCAAACGGCCATTTTTTACGATCGCGCCCCCCGCTTTCGCGGCAAAACCCAGTGGAACTACTGGCGGCTGTGGAACCTAGCCATAGAAGGCATCACCTCTTTTAGCTCTTGGCCGTTGCGGGTGTGGAGCTACATAGGGTTGGCGATCTCGGTTCCAGCCTTTTTGTATGGCCTTTTTCTCATCATCCGCACCTTGCTCTTTGGCTCCGATGTACCTGGCTATGCCTCTTTAGCGGTGATGATCTTGTTTTTGGGCGGGATCCAGCTGATCAGCTTGGGCGTGATTGGCGAGTATTTAGGCCGCGTTTTTGAAGAAGTGAAAGGCCGCCCCCTCTACCTGGTCGATGGCACCTTTGGGTTTGAGACCCCACGACCTTCCCCTGCCCTAGATTCAGTACCTACGCAAAAGCTAGGATGAAAAGTCATCTTTCAGAGTTTTGGATCCCGAGGCAACATAACTTTGGTACTCGCGTATAAAGATATCTTTCATCTCTTCTGGAGATAGCTGGATCCCTTGGATTTTGGCGCGGGCGATGGCCTTCATCAGCTCGATATAGGCCAGGCCCAGAGAGAGAGTGAGGGTGGCTGCCGTAGTGGATTGGATAGCGCTGCCTACAATCCCCGGGCCGGGAATCATCTTCAGCAAGTTGGACACAATCGTTCGCCCGATTGCTGTTGTAATTGTAGTGCCTGCCAAAGCGGCTATCAAAGAGTAGTAAAAAGAAGGGGAAGCCTCGAAGCCAAAAATAAAGCTGATATTGGCAATCATGCCTGCTTGGGCTGTAACCAACAGAGGGGCATCTGCAAAGGGAAGGGGCACTGCCCCGATAAACGCTGCACTGGCCACATAGCCTGATACGTACTTAAAGGCAGCCTCGGCTTTGAGATCCACCCGCAGCAATTGCTGGCGGATAAAGGCAAGGCGAGCCACTTCCGGCAAAAGCTCTAGCGTGCAGCCAATTAGGTGCTCCAGCCCGTGGGCAGGAATGGTAATTTGCCGGTTAATCGCCTTGTTGCGGGCCAAAACGGGAACAATGTAGCGGACAGGCAAATTTTGATGCTGCAAATACCGGAAAAACTCGCTCTCTTCAGGATTGGGATATTCCAAGCATTGGGTTAAGACCAAGATGACGGGAACGTCTTTGAGTTCCAACTCCTTTAGCCATTTGCGTTCAACTTCCTCCAACCGCTTCAGTTCGTGGTGGAGGCAGTACCAAACAACATGGATGTGATGTTCAGGATCCTTAAAGCGCAGCTCCTCGATAAGCTGGGAAACCTCCAGGCGAACTTGCTGATTCTGTTCACCGTCTAGTTCCATGCCAGGTGTATCGTAGATGGTGATTGGGCAACCTGGCTTGGAATACTGACGAATGTGGCGGGTGACGGGGCTGCCAACACCGGTACGGGCTAGCTCATCTCTAAACACTGCATTGATCAAGGTGCTCTTGCCCACCCCGCTTTTGCCAATGACCAGGATGTTGCAGTGGCCCAACTCTGTCTGCGCCTCTAGGAGGTCCTTCTGTAGTATCTGAGACACCGAATTCCAGAAAGACTTAAAGGCTTCTGGCTTCTCGAGAGATTCAGAAGCTTCTGGGATGCCTCGGGCACGGTCAACAATTTGGCGGGTTAGGTCAGTCAGTTTCTCTAAGAAGGATGGGCTTTTCTGAGACATGCTTCTTGCTTCTTCCCCTAAGGCCGATAGCCCCACAAAGGTAGTTCAGGGCGGATCCTACTGCCAAGTTTCTTCCGATACCGGAGAGTAAACTACCCGGCTCCGACCGCTAAGCGGTACGGAGCGGGCTTTCAGTAGCCCTGAGCCTGCTCTGCTCTACCAGAGAACAAAACAGGCCCGA
>NZ_JBSSAG010000066.1:0-3439 GCF_054058395.1 Thermostichus sp. OS-CIW-26
AGAGAACTGTTGCAACGGCTGTCTGGCAAGGAAAGACGCTTTCAAACGTGGGTCAATCATCGCATCTCCAAAGCTATTGTCTCCAGGGCAAAAGCTACCAACAGCGCTATTGCTCTGGAAGACCTGACAGGGATCCGGAAAAGAGTCAATCAACAGCCACGCAGTAAAGCCGAGCGGCGTAGGACCAACAGTTGGGCGTTCTACCAACTACGTCAGTTTCTGGAGTACAAGGCGAGGGCTGCAGGGGTTTCTCTGGTTCTTGTTCCGCCTGCCTACACGTCGCAGACCTGCCACAAGTGTTTACACATCCATCCCGACCCTGCGCAATCCTACCGCAGTGGAAAGAAGTTTAAGTGTGGACACTGTGGATGGGAAGGGGATGCGGATTTGAATGGTGCAAACGTAATTGCGCTCTTGGGGGCTGCTGTAAACCAGCCTAGAGGTTCGTGGTTGGCTTGCCAACTGCAGGGCTACCGAAAGCTCGCCCTGTACTGCGAAGCAGTCAGGGTCGGGTAGTTTACCTCAGCAATATCCGTGCCTAGTCAAAGCAGAGGGCTATTGTTAAGGAATCTAAAGTAAAGTTGAGCTTTTGATATCACTGTTGCCGTCTTGTTACCGAAAGCGCTATCGTCTAAGCATCAAAGCTTTTTTCAAAGCTGCTTTATGGGCCCTGGAGGAGCGACCCCTCTGGGGCTTCTTCCATCCGGCTGCAGCTGAGAGGGCAAGGGATGGCTTTATGGGGTAGGGATCACTCCTCGGCGGACGGCAGGCCCCAGGGCGTGGCTGCCGATGTCAGAACGGTAGTAGGCCTTGGGAAACTGCACTTGCTCCACAGCTGCGTAGGCTTGGCGCAGGGCCTCGGATAGGGTTGCCCCTTGGCCGGTAAGACAGAGAACGCGCCCGCCATCGCTCAGGAGCTGCTTGCCTGCCTGGCGGGTACCCGCATGAAACACCAACGCCCCCGTGGTGGCAGCTGCATCCAAGCCGGAGATGGGGATCCCTCGCTCGTAGGCATCGGGATAGCCTGGGGCTGCCATCACCACGCAGGCGGCATAGCCGGGTTTCCATTTGAGCTGGATTTGGGCCAGCCGTCCTTCTATACAGGCCAGCAGCACCTCGTCCAAAGGGTTTTCCAGCAAGGGCAGGATGACCTGAGCTTCGGGATCCCCAAAGCGGCAGTTGTACTCCAACACGTAGGGATCCCCACTGGGCGTGATCATCAAACCGGCATAGATCACCCCCTGGTAGCGGATGCCCCGCCGTTGCAAAGCCTCCAGGGTGGGATCCAGGATCTGGGTTTGGATGCGGGCCAACCCTTCTGGAGTGATCAGGTGATCCGCAGGGGCATGAGCTCCCATACCACCGGTGTTGGGGCCAGTATCGCCCTCGCCAAGGCGCTTGTAGTCCTGGGCAGGTGGCAGCGGCACACAGATCTGGCCATCGGTTAGAGCCAAAACCGACACCTCCTGGCCGGGGATAAACTCCTCGATCAGCACCTGATCGCCCGGCTTGGCCAGGGCAGCTTCTAGAGCTTGCACCGCTTCTTCCCGGTTTTGGGCAACGGTTACCCCCTTGCCGGCAGCCAGTCCGTCTTTTTTGATGACCACTGGGAAACTCTGGGAGTCGAGATAGGCCACAGCGGCAGATAGCTCAGCAAAGCCGGTAGCGCGAGCAGTCGGGATCCCCGCCTCTTGCATCAATTGCTTAGCCCAGAGTTTGCTTCCTTCCAGTTGGGCAGCGGCGCGGCTAGGCCCGAAAATGGGCAACCCTCCTGCCTGGAAGGCGTCCACGATCCCCTGCACCAAGGGCAGCTCTGGCCCTACCACCGTCAGGCGGATCCCTTGTACGGTGGCAAACCGCACCAGGCCTTCAATGTCGGTGGCCGCCAAAGCCACGGATTGACAGCGGGGCATCTGCTGCATGCCGCCGTTGCCGGGGGCACAGTAGACCCGAGTAACCTGGGGAGACTGCAACAGCTTCCAGGCCAGGGCGTGTTCTCGTCCCCCCGATCCGATGACCAGAGCCTGCATAGTGTGTTATTCCACCGTTTCTAAACCCAGCTTGCCTGTCTCCCGAACATCCCCCATTAGACCATGTTCTTGCCCCGTTTCTAGGGTGTTGGCACACTGTGGACGGCGAGAGAACGGCCCCGCCAAGTCCAGTTGCGGCCGGTGGTGGTGCGGATGGCCGAAGCCAAGATGATGGCCGCTGTCGCCCAACCCCCCACTGCCGTTAGCCACCAGTAGCGCAGGGGCAGATGCGCCCAATGCCGGAGCAAGAGCCGGATGGCCAATTGGGCCAGGATCCCTGCCAAGCTGGCCAACAGCACCTCCAGGGATCCCGTAGCCCCAGCCAGGATCACCCCCAACCAGGGCAAGCTGCAGATCCCCAAGACCGTACCCATTGCCAACACCGCCAAGGCCCAGTTGCGCTCCAGGCCCAGGAACCAGTTTTTGGTCCACCCTTCCCAAAGGGCAGCCCCGTTGGCATACATGCGGCTGCGCACCCGCGGCCCTCCCAGGCAAATCCGCAGGCCCAACCCCTGGGCTTTGATCCGTTGCCCCAGGGCCACATCCTCGATCACCACATCGGCCACTCCGGCGTGCCCGCCAACTTGCTCGTAGGCAGAGCGCCGAAACAGCATGAAAGGGCCAAAGGCAAAGGCTTTGGGGTTGTCGGGATCGTTCACGGCGGCAAAGTTGTAACCCACCGCCAGGATGGTCATCATGATGGGTTGCACCAGCCACTCCGCCAGGCAACCGCACACCAATTGCGGCCCTACACTCACCAAGCCGCTGCCGCTTGCCAGCAAATGTCCTAAGGCCGCTTCAATGGCACCGGATCCCAGCCGCACGTCGCAATCCAGAAACAGCAAGTAGTCGGCTTCTACGCGGGCGACGGCTTGGGCACAGGCCCAGTTTTTGCCCACCCACCTTTGGCCTTTGGGACGGGGATCCCCCTTGAGCAGGTGTAGGCGCGGATCTTGCCGTTCGGCAGCCAGGGCTTGGGCCAGCTCCCAGGTGGCATCCGTGGATTCATCGTCCACCAACCACACCTGTAAAGGGGCAGAGGTGCTGTCCAGAATGCTGCTCAGGCAGCCCACCACGTTCTCGGCCTCGTTGTAGGCGGGCACGATCACCGCCAGCCGCTCCATCCCGGCCGCGATTTCCCCTGCCTGTTCCGCCGGGGGATCCCTCAGCCAGGGGGAAGCCCGCAACGCTCGCCTCAGTTGCAGAGCCACCAGGGCAATCGCCAAAGCTGTTAAGGACAATACCCCCGTTAGGATTTCTCGGATCCCCACTCCTGCTTCCCTCGTTGTTTAGATGTGCTCAGTTTAGATGTGCTCAGCTAGAAATCGCAGGAGCCCCGCACTGTACCCGTAGGGTCAGTGCCGGGAGGAATGCGCTTTGATGAAGTACAATTGAAGTACAATGAACTT
>NZ_JBSSAG010000067.1:0-2890 GCF_054058395.1 Thermostichus sp. OS-CIW-26
GTAAACCAGCCTAGAGGTTCGTGGTTGGCTTGCCAACTGCAGGGCTGCCGAAAGCCCGCCCTGTACTGCGAAGCAGTCAGGGTCGGGTAGTTTACTTTGGGTTGTCTTCCTTTTGATGATTTGATGAGACTTTTGATGATTTGATGAGATCGACGGAGTTTCTTTTGCTCCCATGACTGCCACTCTTGCTCCTGCTCCTTCCTGCTTCTTTCTGGCCGGCTTATCTCCTCTGGAGCAACTGCAACTGGCTCCTATTGTCCAGCGCCTAGAGGCAGGGGGAGCCCTCTTGCCGGATGCGCAGATCCATCGCCTGGAGGTGATCGGGATCCTGCACAGCTACGGAGAGGTTCTGGACGCCTATTCTCGCAACTTGATCTTCATTGCCGACCACCAATTTTTGGAGCTCTTCCCGGCGTTTAAGTATTTCAACGGCGAGATTACCCTGGGCAAATGGCTGCGCTACCTGTGGCATGACCGCATCAACTACGAGTTTGCCGAATACTGCATGAAGGCTATGCTCTGGCATGGGGGAGGGGGGCTAGACCGCTACCTGGATACCCCTGAATTTGTCGAGCGGGCCAAGAGAGCCATCCGGGCCAAAATCCGCTTCAATCCCTTCTTGCAGGGCTTGGGGATCCTGTTTCCCGACTTTGCTCTGGAACAGGTGCGCATGCTGGCTATGTACAGCGGCTTGGGCCAGTTTTGGCGGGTGATGAGCGATATTTTCCTGGCGCTGGCCAAGCGCTCTGAGACAGAACCCCACCTCACCATTCCCGACGTGGTGGCTCACATCCAGCAGGGGTTGGTGGCAGCTGCCGACAAGCCTATCACCTACGCTCCCTGCATCTGGGGCCGCCGCTACGAGATCATCCCTCTCTCGGCGGGTCTGACTTTCCTATCAGATACGGCTATCCCCTATGTGGAAGCGGTGTTTTTCCGCTCCTTTCCCTTTATGGGCACGGTTTCCTACAACGCCCAGGCCGGTCAGATTCCGCAAGAGCAGGCGGATTTTGCCTATGGGGCCCTGTATGCCGACCCACTGCCGGTGGGGAGCGCCGGGATCCCACCCACCCTGTTGATGCAGGACATGATGCGGCACTTGCCCCCTCGCTTGCGGGAACACTACCGCCGCAACCTGCGCGGGGAGGAGGATCTGCGGGTCAAAATCTGCTTGAGCTTCCAGAAAGCCATGTTCTGCGTCACCACTGCCGCCCTGCGGGCTCTTGCCCCCTTCCCTCTGGAAACTCAGGATCCCCAGCAGCAGTTGGCCAACCGCAAGTTTCTGGCTCCTTGGCTGCAGCGCCTGCTGGGATCCCGTCTGTTAAAGGTGCAGGAAGAAAGGGTTGAGGCCTAGCTGAGCTGGGAACTGCTACTTTTGGTTACTGGAAGGGGGATCCCCTTTTCGGATACAATATCTGCGCCCAGTTGAGCAATGGGGTGGCGTAGCCAAGTGGTAAGGCAGAGGTCTGCAAAACCTCTATGCGCCAGTTCGAATCTGGCCGCCACCTTTTAAACCTTACTTGCATCCCAAGCAGGGCAAGCATGAAAGACAAGCTGATATTGATGATCCCCGGCCCCACTCCCGTTCCCGAGAGTGCGCTGCTGGCGATGGCACGGGGGCCCATCGAGCACCGCAGCAAAGAGTTCACCGCCATTTTGGAAGAGGTCACCGATGGGTTGCGCTGGCTGCACCAAACCACCTCCGATGTGTTTGTCTTTTCCGCCAGTGGCACTGGTGCCATGGAAGCCGGGATCCTCAACACCCTCAGCCCTGGGGATCGGGTTTTGGTGGGGGTGAACGGCAAGTTTGGGGAGCGCTGGGCGGAAATGTCCGAGCAGTTTGGCCTTCAGTGTGAGCGGGTGGAAACCCCCTGGGGGATCCCTTACCCCGTCGAGATCTTCCAAGAAAAGCTGGCTGCCGACCGGGAAAAAACCATCAAAGCCGTCATCCTCACCCACTCGGAGACTTCCAGCGGCGTAGCCAACGATGTCCAAGCCATTGCTGCTGCTGCCCGCGAGCACGGGGAAGCCCTCGTCCTGGTGGATGGGGTCACCAGCGTGGGGGCAATGCCGGTGTTAATGGACGAATGGGGCTTGGATGTGGTGGCCTCGGGATCCCAGAAGGGCTATATGATCCCACCAGGGCTGGGATTTGTGGCCGTCAGCCCGCGGGCCATGGCCGCTACGGAGCGCTCTAGGTTTCCCAAGTACTACTGGAGCTTTAAGCTGGCGCAAAAGGCCCTGCGCCAAGGCACCACTCCCTTTACACCGGCGGTGAACCTGTTTTACGCCCTGCAGGTTACCCTGCGCATGATGCGCGCAGAAGGGTTGGAAGCCATCTACCGGCGTCATGCCAAGCTGGCCCAGGCCACCCGTGCTGGCGTCAAGGCTCTGGGGCTAAAGCTCTTGGTTGATCCAGAGTCAGCGGCCAGTCCTTCGGTAACAGCTGTACTCGCTCCCGAAGGGATCAACGCTGACACCATCCGCAGCACCTTGAAGAAACACTTCGACATCGCCCTTGCCGCTGGACAAGACCACCTCAAGGGCAAAATCTTCCGCATTGGCCATTTGGGCTTTATCAGCGACCGCGATGTGCTGATGACCTTGGCTGCTCTGGAGTCAGCTTTACACACCGTGGGCTACAGCGACTTCACCCCAGGGGCGGGAACTCGCGCCGCCGAGGAAGTATTGGCCCACGGCTTCTGAGCCCCCAGCTCAGCTAGAAATCGCAGGAGCCCCGCACTGTACCCGTAGGGTCAGTGCCGGGAGGAATGCGCTTTGATGAAGTACAATGGACTTATGAGCCAAGTCCTGACCATATCCTGTAAGCTCAAGGCGTTCCCGTCACAAGCCGCCAAATTGGACGCGACGATGGATGTCTTTGTGCAGG
>NZ_JBSSAG010000068.1:0-2331 GCF_054058395.1 Thermostichus sp. OS-CIW-26
TCAGGACTTGGGTCATGGTTCTATCATAACTTCCGCATTCCTCCCGACACTGACCCTACGGGTACAGTGCGGGGCTCCTGCGATTTCTAGCTGACCCTGCAGGGATCAGCCTTGCTGGGTTAAGTGCAAGAAAGCGGCAGAGATGAAGGATCCCTGCCGCTGGGTTTTATGGGCTGACGGCCTCAGAGACAACTAGGTACCGATGATCCCGCCGTCATTTTTGGTGATCACCACCACCGCCGAGCGGGGGTAGAGATTGGGGTCGTAGTCTGGCCAGCGGGAATTGACCTTGCCGGCAGCAAAGTCGTCCTCGCTGGTGCTGGCGCCTGGGTGCTGCACGTTGATGAACATGGTGCGCTGATCGGGAGTGGTGACCACACCGGTGATCTCCTGCCCAATCGGCCCGGTTAAAAAGCGGCGAATTTCCCCTGTATCCGGATCGGCAGCCAACATTTGGTTATTGCCAAAAGGAGCAAAATCCCCTTGGTTGAGATTGCTGTCGCTGGTGTCGGTCTGGATCCAGAGGCGACGGCTGGCATCGAACCACAGCCCATCGGGAGAGTTGAAGATGTTGTCTGCATTGAGGGGTTGACCTGATAGGGTGCGGCTATCTTCAGGCGGCCCGGCCAAGACAAAGAGATCCCACTCGAAACGGGTGGCTTGAGGCCGGTCGTTGGCTTCCTTCCAACGGATGATGTGACCCCACTTGTTTTTGGGACGGGGGTTGGCAGCGTTCACCTGGTCTTGTTCCCGACGGCTGTTGTTGGTCAGGGTGAAGTAGACCATGCGGGTTTGCGGATCCACCGCTCCCCACTCAGGCCGGTCCATTTTAGTAGCACCGACAAAATCTGCCGCCGTGCGGGTATTCACCAACACATCTGCTTGGCTGGTGAAGCCGTTTTCCGGGGTTAGACCGTTTTTCCCAAACACCAGCGGCAGCCACTCGCCCGTGCCATCTTCGTTGAACTTGGCCACATACAGGGTGCCATTGTCCAACAGATGTCCACCCGCCGTTTCCTTGCGGTAGGGCTCGGCAGAGACGTACTTGTAGATGTACTCAAAGCGGGCATCGTCCCCCATATAGGCCACAATCGGCTGGCCTTCCACCGGCGGCTGAAACACCACGCCTTCGTGGGCGAAGCGGCCCAGAGCGGTGCGCTTCTTGGGAGTGCTGCTGGGATCAAAGGGATCGATCTCCACCACCCAGCCAAAAGTGTTGGGCTCATTGCGGTAGTCTTGGGTGGCATCCGCAGCGGTGGGGGTGGCATTGAAGCGGATGAACTCGTCTGCCTTGTTGCTGGCCAGCTCCCAGCCGTAGCGGGAAGTCTCGGTGCTCACGCCGTAGCGCTTGTGCTCCCGGGGCAGGTTGGGCTTTTGGTCGGGGCCTTTGCTGGTGTTGCTGAAGTAGCCAGCCCAGTTCTCCTCACAGGTGAGGTAGGTATTCCAGGGAGTGACGCCGTGGGCGCAGTTGTTCAAAGTACCCCGGGTCATTGTGCCTTCAGGGCTGAACTTGGTTTTCACGAAGTCGGATCCCCGCACCGGGCCGTGGATCTCCATGAGGGTAAGACCGGTGATGCGGCGGTTGAGGCGATCCCGCACCACTTCCCAACTGCCATCTCCCTGCTGCTTGATGTGGACAATGCTCACCCCGTGGCCATTCAGCTCTTTCAGCACCTGATCGGGATCGCGGGTGCCGTCAGGATTGGTGGGATACAGGTCGGAATCCAGCTTCTGGCCCACAGCCGCAGCATGCATAAACCGAGGCTCAACGTACTCGTGGTTAAACACCAGCAAACCCTCGGTGGAGCTGCCCTGCCAGGGATCCTTCCCTTCGATGGGGAAGAAGTGCATGCCATCGTGGTGGCTGCCCACCTGCATTCCCTGCTCGGCACCGGTGTTTTCCAGCTTGAACTGTGGATAGGTGCCGGTGATGGGAGTACCCCAAGCCAGCAGCGGTCGGGCAGTGTAGCCTTCGGGCACCACCAGTTTGTCTTCCGCGCTCACAGGAATTGCCTTGAAGCCCAGCAAAGCACTGCCACTGGCGGCTTTTGCCGATTTGGAAGCACTGTTCAGCGTAGGCAAGCCAAAAAAGGTGGCCACCGCTGCAGCAATTCCCCCCTGCAACACTTGACGCCGCTGCAAACGGCTCTCCAGGATGCTGCTGAAAGTGGGGTTGGGAGAGTGGTTACACATAGGCTCGTCTCCAGGACGAAGCTTAGGGCCATGCGAATGGATACTCACCAAATTTTCGGGCTGGAGGCCCGCACCATAGCCGCAGGCTTGGTGTCGGGAGGAAAGCCCTCCTCCATATAGGTTTGCTGGTCAAAAGTC
>NZ_JBSSAG010000069.1:0-1020 GCF_054058395.1 Thermostichus sp. OS-CIW-26
TACAGCCTTTTAATTTAAAATAGGGTACAGGTATTCAAGAGGAAGGAGAGAAAGGAATGCCGACTCATTCTTTGGATTTGCGGCAAAGAGTTGTAGCAGCCTATCAGGCAGGTAACACCTCCATCCGCCAGGTAGCTAAACGCTTCATGGTGACCAAAAGAACAGTACACCGCTGGGTGCGTCAGTACCAACAAACTCAAGATTTAGCCCCTAAGAAAGCAGGCACCAAGCGAGTGGGCATTTTGGAACAACATCGGCAGGAAGTGATGGCAATTATTACAGAACACCCAGACTTCTACCTGTGGCAGTATCAAGAACTGTTGCGCGAGCGCTTAGGAATCAATGTAAGCATCGTCACGATACATAATTTCTTGAAAAAGCAAGGAATGACTCTAAAAAAAAGACCTACCGCAGTGCAAAAGTCAAAGAAGAGGAGGTGCAAAGGGAACGACTAGCTTATAGTCAAGAAGTCAGGAATATTCCAGCGGAGGATTTGATTGCCATCGACCAGACGGGAGTCTGGGAGGGAATGGAGCGGAGAGTATCTCGGAGTTTACGTGGTCAAAGGGCTTATCATTATCGTCAGAGATACAAGGGTGAAAAGTATACGGTTATTGGAGCTATTTCCTTGAGAGGTGTAGTTGGCTGTCGTGTCATCAAGGGTGGGATGAAGAAAGGAGATTTTTTGGAGTTTTTGAGAAGCGAGCTATGTCCGAAGCTAGATGCGAGGAAGGTTGTGATTATGGACAATTTAAATATCCACAAGAGTCGGGAAGTTGAGGAATTGATTAGGGGGACAGGAGCACGAATCCTATACCTGCCTGTGTATGCGCCGGAGTTGAATCCCATTGAGATGATGTGGTCGGTGTTGAAGCATTTTATTCGGCAGCTTTGCAGAATTGGGAAATATAGCATGGAGCAGATAGTGAAGACTTCTTTACTACTGATCAATCCATCCTCCTTCCGAAGTTGGTTTGCTAAGTGCTGCTATTGTACCCCTTGAGCCCTTAACAGGCTGTA